>CAXTNZ010000005.1:0-52524 GCA_964245695.1 uncultured bacterium
ATTGAAGCACAGCGTGAGGCATATATGCGGAAAACCATCCGCGAAGCTGAAAAAGCTGGTTTTCAACGAATCGCGGTTGTCTGTGGTGCTTGGCACGCTCCAGCACTTTCCGTTATCTCATCTGCTAAAGAAGATACAGCATTACTTAAAGGACTACCCAAAACGAAGGTAGAAGCGACTTGGATACCTTGGACTTACAGACGTTTATCTTATAACAGCGGCTACGGTGCTGGTGTGGAATCTCCAGGTTGGTATCATCATCTGTGGGAAGTCAAAAGTCAAAAGTCAAAAGTCAAAAAAGAAGATGAAACTCAGCACTCCCTCGTAGTGATTCGCTGGATGACGCAGGTTGCACATTTATTACGTCAGCAAGGAATAGAAGCTTCCTCAGCGCATGTAATTGAAGCGGTGCGGTTAGCGGAATCTTTGGCTGCTTTGAGAAATCGCCCTCTACCCGGTTTGCCAGAATTAAATGAAGCTATCCAAGCTGTGCTTTGTTTTGGCAGGGATTTACCGATGCGTCTGATCCACGATAAACTGATTGTTGGCGATCGCTTGGGTAAAGTCCCACCAGAAACGCCGATGGTGCCGTTACAGCAAGATTTGATGCGGCAACAAAAATGTCTGCGAATGTCACCGGAAGTAACCGAAAAGACTCTAGATTTAGATTTGAGAAAAGAAAGTGATTTAGAGCGATCGCATTTATTACACCGCCTCAATCTTTTAGAACTTCCTTGGGGACAACTCCAACAAACAAGTAATAAAAAAGGCACTTTTCATGAATTCTGGCGTTTGCAGTGGCATCCTGAATTTGCTGTTAGCTTAATTGAAACTGGCATTTGGGGTAATACCGTTAAAGATGCTGCTACTAACAAATCTTGTAACGCCGCAGATTCAACCACAGATTTGCCAACGTTGACAAGTCTTTTAAATCAAATAATATTATCAGATTTACCTGATGCCGTCAATTACCTAATGTCGCGTTTGGAAAACGCCGCTGCTTTAGTTAGTGATGTCACACATTTAATGGCAGCATTACCACCATTAGCAAATGTACTGCGTTACGGTAACGTTCGCTCCTCGGACACCAACATGATAACTCATGTAGTTGATGGGTTAGTAGCGCGAATTTGCATTTCCCTTCCTGGTGCTTGTGCTTCCTTGGATGACGATGCAGCCGCAGCAATGTACGATAATGTGATGAAAGTTAATAGTGCGATCGCTTTACTGCAAAACCAAGAACACATCGCAACTTGGCAACAAGTATTATCGCAAATTTCCGACAACCAAAGACTACATAAACTAATCGCTGGTTGCTGTTGTCGTTTATTGCTAGATGCTGGTATTTTTGACGCTGAGGAATCCGCGCGCCGTATGGGATTGGCGCTTTCTCTCGCCACTGAACCACCCCAAGCTGCTGCTTGGGTAGAAGGATTTTTAAAAGGTAGTGGTTTATTGCTTTTACATGATGATACTCTTTGGCAAATATTAGACAATTGGGTAACTCAATTACCTGGTGAATTATTTACCGCCTTGCTACCATTATTGCGACGCACTTTTAGCAATTTCCCTGCACCCGAAAGGCGACAAATGGGTGAAAGAGTAAAACAAGGACTCAATCCAAAAGCTGCATCTAATTCAACAAAAATTAGCGAATTTGATGAGGATAACGCCGCTATTGTGTTGCCTATTATCGCTCAATTGTTGGGAGCGTGAAAAAGGAAAAAGGCAAAAGTTACTCATAAAATCCTCAGAAATTTAGGTGATTTAATGTGTAATAAGTAGATGGGCATAAATAAACGGAAGTTAGTAGTAAGCGGCTCTATCCCTTAAAACCCTTATTCTGAGGGCTAAAGCCCTCACTACTAACCATGACAGTATTTTACGTTTAATTTCCCTCACTTACTTACCATTTCTCTATACAGATCCTCTTAATTAGCCCGCGAAGGTGGGCTTGGTTCGTTTAGCCCCTGGCTTCCAGCCTGAGGGCTAGCAACCTCACAAATCACCATCATATGTGATAAGTATTTGTCAGTACTATAATGGACAACTTGTAGTCCGGCTTTTTCTATTTCTTGGATAAGTTCAGGTATTTCATACTTATGATGTCTCCAAATAGTAATTTCTTCACCTTGATAAATTTCAATATCTTTATCTATTCCCCCAAAGCTGAAATTTATAGTGTAATTATGACGGAATTTCATATTAGCAACTATACTATCTGTTTCTAAATCATACTTTCTTATAAGTTCACAATCTTCAGATTTAATACCAATCTTGTTTTTAATCCATTTATATACTTCTTCTGCATGATATTTGCAGCCGCCTCTTACTTTTCCATCCCAATTAGAGTTAGAACCAGTTTCGTTAGTGAACACCAGTAAATCATTCTTACCCATGCTGTCTCTAAAATTTTTGAGTACTTTACTTATATTTTGATGATTGCCCATCGTTACACCTAAGTGTAAAATTATTTTGGTTGTATCGTCAGTTTGCTCGTCAGCTTGTGTTAACAAAATTTTAGGTAAACAACTATTTTCTATGTCAATTATGTGACTTATAAACTCTATTTTTGGAAACCATTTGTGAAAATTTTTACTAGCTAGATTAAGTAATTCTTCGCTAATATCTAAAGCAATATATTTATTAACTCTACCCAATTTATTAAGCTTACTGATAAATTCTTTAACTGGATATGAATTTCCTGCGCCAACATCTATAATATTGAGTTTTTCACAACTTTGATAATTGCCATTAATAAATTCAAAATTATTCCGTAAAAGGTCAATTTCTAAACTTGATGTCCGATACCATTTAGGAATAATATATTTTCCATAAAAATCATTCCATATTTTGGCACCTCTACCTTTGTAAGAATACTTTAGAGGAATTTCTCGTCGGACTTCTAATGCATGAATTATCCCTAATATTTCTTCTTCCGAAAAAAGAGAGTAGAAATCAGAACTAGGCTTTGCTGTGCGACTGATAAAAGTTTGGATATCCGAGGGAAGTTGTGAATTGAGATCTAAATTTTTAGCCATTATTATTGTTGTTATTTTTTGGTTTTATTAGGTATTTAACGGTTAGAAAAAAAATCGATAAGACACAATGCTTGCCTTTATTAGCTATTTTCCCATGCCCCTGTGGCAAAACTAAAAGTTTCCACCAGACGCTGCGCCAACGGGTCTGTACGAGACCGAATAATATTTATACAATAAATTTATTACCTAATCTTAAATCGTTATGACAATTTACTTTTACAGCCAGAGCGAAAAATACGGCTGTTTCTCAAACTTTTCCCCCCACGGCTTTGAATTAGATGGGTTATACTGGTCTACCAGCGAACACTATTTTCAGGCTCAAAAATTTCCAGGAACGCCTGATGCAGAAAAAATTCGTTCTGTAAAAACACCTAAAGATGCGGCGAAAATGGGACGCGAAAGAACTCGTCCCCTGCGTCCAGATTGGGAACAAGTGAAAGACGACATCATGCGGAAAGCGGTGCTACGCAAATTTGAAACTCATGCTGATATCCGGGAAATTTTACTTTCCACAGGAGATGCAGAAATAGTCGAAAATTCTCCCATTGATTATTACTGGGGTTGTGGAGCTAATGGTACTGGTAAAAATATGCTGGGAATAATTTTAATGGAGGTGCGAGAAATATTGCGTCATACTTATCATCCAAATGATAAGAGCTTAAGTGAATAATATAGCAGTGCTAAATCATTCCTCAAAAGTAAGATTCAGTAAGATGTAAGATTCCCGACTTCGCTCTTATTTGTCGGGAATCTGAGAAGAGCGCTTTTTTCATAAATCTGCCGAGGATTGCTATATTATTTATATTGATAATGCAACAGACTTCTTACACTCATTCATAAGTCTTTGCGTCTGTTGCGTCTGTTGCGTAAGGCAAAAAATCCGCTTACAGGAGGATTTCGACTTTGTTTAATTTAGCCTTTAATGACGATGCAGCACAGTAAGCAAGATTGTATTTCTCTATAGAGCGAAAGCTATGAAATACTGCAAATGGTTTTGGGATGAATCCCTTGGCGGTGACTTTGATGAGTGGGGTACTAGCACCTACTTTTTAGAAATTAATGATAATTCACGTGTCGTCAGACAGATAGAGGTTTACGAAAACGGAAACGTTCTATTTTATGATTCTACTCACTTCGGCGATAATTACGGCATGTTAAGTGATAAACGCATGGAAAAGCAAGATATACAAGAATTTGAAATTACAAAAGCGGAATTTGAATTAATGTGGAATACAAAAACACCAATTAATAGATGAAAGCTTCAGGAATAGCGCAAAGTATGACTCAAAATTATAACGATGAACGTTTACGCCGCTGGCGACTTTTGTTAGGAAGTCAAGAAGCTGATGGTACTGGCTGTCGATTAAGCGGTGCTGATTCGGCAATGGACAACGCCTTGAGTGCATTGTACGATCATGAACGCTCTGGTGGTTTAGGCTCTTCATCGCCAAAAGTTGCTCGTTGGCTTGGCGACATCCGCACCTATTTTCCTTCATCGGTAGTTAAGGTGATGCAACTCGACGCGCTAGAGCGTCTCAATTTGCGTCAGATGTTGCTAGAACCAGAAATGCTGGAAGCTGTTGAGCCTGATGTGCATTTAGTGGCAAATTTGCTTTCTTTGAGCAATATTATGCCCAGCAAAACTAAAGATACAGCGCGCATGGTTGTGCGTCGCGTCGTCGAAGAATTGTTACGCAAACTCGCTAACCCAATGCGTCAAGCTGTTATGGGAAGCTTGAACCGCGCCATCCGTAACCGTCGTCCCCGTCACAATGAAATTGACTGGAATCGCACCATCCGCGCTAATCTCAAACATTATCAACCTGAATACCGTACCATTATTCCGGAAGTTCGCATTGGTTATGGACGCAAGCGAAGTAATTTACGCAACATCATCCTCTGCATTGATCAAAGTGGCTCGATGGCAACTTCTGTTGTATATGCAGGTATTTTTGGGGCAGTACTGGCATCTTTACCAGCAGTGCAGACGCGCATAGTTGCATTTGATACCGAAGTTTTAGATTTGACCGATGAAGCACAAGACCCGGTAGATTTATTATTTGGTACTCAGTTGGGTGGTGGCACAGACATCAATAGAGCATTAGCATATTGTCAAGGTTTTGTGCAACAGCCCCAAGATACAATTTTAGTATTAATCAGTGATTTGTATGAAAGCGGTGACAAGAAAGAAATGCTCAAGCGAGTTGCAGCAATGGTGAATGCTGGCGTACAGTTTATCGCTTTGCTGGCGTTGAATGATGACGGCGCTCCGATGTACGATCGCTCTATTGCTTTATCATTAACAGAGTTTGGTATTGCGGCGTTTGCCTGCACCCCAGATAAATTTCCCGATTTAATGGCAGCTGCGATCGCTCGCCAGGATATCGGACAGTGGGCAGCTAGTAATGATATAGTGACCACACGAAGCGGTCAAAGAAACTAGGGACTCTTGGACTGGGGACTAGGAAAAGTCTATATTATTTTGTTAAGTTATTTGCTTGCAAGCTAACTTAGTACGTTATAGTGTCTTTCTGCTGTCCAATGGCGGTCTGAATTTTGATAGACTTTCACTCCTACCAAACCCGCTTGGGAAATCAACTCATTCACCTCATCTAACGTGAGTGCAGCGTGGAGAGAATCGCCGAATAACTTTTTTTGATACGCATCGTATTCAACACCAATGCTGTCCACCAAAGCATTCATAGTTTCCTCATCAGCGGGGCGAAATAAATCGCGAATGAAAATACCGCCGTTAGGTTTTAACACACGCGATACTTCCCTAAAGAACGGCAATGGATCGGGTAAATGATGGACAAGGCTATTAGAGATAATCATATCAAAATGCCCATCGTCGTAAGGCAAACGTTTCGCATCTACTAATTGCAGACTAATTGAGGATTGTAAATTAGCCTGCTGAACGTGTTGCGCGGCAATTTGCAGCATACTTTGAGCTGCATCAATAGCGATAATTTGCCATTGAGAACGCATTTGACAGATTAAAACTGGAATACGACCAGGACCAGTACCAGCATCCAACACTATACCTTGTTCTGGTGGTCCAAGAGCGATCGCCTGTGAAGCAAAATCCGTATTTACATCCGTGAACTCCATTGCGTCATACTCAATAGCTTCAGTGAGGCTATCCATCACCTCAGGTTCCAGCACTCTTTCCATAGCTAATAGTCAAAAGTCATTATTCATTAATTATTAGTCATAAGTAGATGGGCATAAATAAACGCTCTTAAATGTAGCAGGACTTACGCAACAATAACGCTGCTATCGTCCTGAGCGACAGGAGCGCGGTAGCGTCTCCGACAGGAGAAGGGAAGCAATCGCACTCGCCTTATTTTTCGTTACGAGTGCATAAGTCCTATGTAGTAAGCGGCTTCAGCCTTTAAAATCGAAGCTTTGAGCGGTAAACCGCTCACTACGAACCAGGAAAGTATTTTACGTTTAATTTCGCCCACTTACTTAATAGACCGTAAAAGCAGAATTTCCGTTGTCTGCTGGTTTTTTTGCCTAAAAAAGCAGCAAAACAGCAAAAATAACAACGATGGGTAATTTCACAGATGCCTTTTCTGGGCAATACTAAGATAGTCTTGCTCTTTTCGCCAAGATTGCTATGGTTCGATCAGAGGAACAGTTACACCGCTTAGTTACCGAAGCTTGTGGACACCCACCCGGAAGTCCTCAGCGTCAGAGACGACTCACGCAAATAGTTCGCTTGACTGCGAACAAACTTTGGAGGGAAACTACTCCTTATTATCAAGATGCACTACAACAAACTTGGTTGTATTTCTGCCGCAACATTTGTGAAGGTTCCACAGGTCAAGCCTATAACCCAACTTATGGCACTGTCATCACCTGGTTGAATGCTTACCTAAAACGCAGACTGCAAGATTTTTACCTCAACCAGCAACGGCAAGAAGCTAGAACAGTCTCTCCCAAAATATATCAGTCTGGTGATAAAAATGAAACCTTTGACCCTATAGATAATCTGGCTGCCGCCACTGAGAGTCCTCCTATTTTAGAAGAGGTGAGGTTGTGGGCTGAGGAAGACTCTGACGGAGAACTGCGCGGTACTCACATTAAAGGGCATCCGGAAGTAAATTGTCAGGTGTTAATTTTGAAACGCTTGCCGCCAGAAGTTAGTTGGCAAGACCTGGCTGGGGAATTCAACTTAAAAGTCTCAACTTTAAGCAGTTTTTATCAACGTCAGTGTATTCCTCGCTTGCGTAAATTTGCTGAAAGCGAGGGTTATTTAGAGTAGGACTGTAAAAGTTAGCGATCGCTATTTCAACCTTATGCGATCGCTACACTGCAAATCAAAATCACCCAGTTGCCCAATCCCGAAAAATCCTCATTAGTGAGGCGATCGCCTGCCTGATTTAATAATCACATGGTTTGTATTTTTCGATTATTGGCAATCCCTTTTGAAGAAGTGGGGGGAGTGGGGGAGTGCTCGCTTTGTGGGAAAGTGGGGAGTAGGGAGCCGCAATAACTTTTGACAAATGACTTTTAACAAATGATAAATGACTATTGCGTAAATTTAGTAAAAGAAGGCGATATGTATATAGCAGCATTTATTACTGGGGACTGAACAATGACTAACACCACCTATGAGCTAGACGATTTTGCCTTAAAGTTGCCGCTGACTCAATCAGCTCGCACAACTGCCCAGGAGTTTGCCAACCAACAGCCTACCCCTGAAAAAGCGGAGCAAGTCCGGCTGAATACTCTAGCTGTGTGGGTGGTGAATGACTACTTGCAGATGATGGGCATTACCACTGATTTAAGAACCAGTGATATTTCAAATCCAGTTATGCGCTTGTGTACGGATATAGCTGACATAGTGTTGCCAGGAGTTGGGACTCTGGAGTGTCGCCCCGTGCGTATGCATCAGCAAATATGTTACATTCCCCCAGAAACCTGGGAAGAACGGGTGGGTTATGTGGTTGTGCAAGTCGATGAATCGCTCCAAGAAGCAAATCTGCTGGGGTTTGTTCGTAGTGCGGCAACTGAAGAACTGCCTTTGAGTCAACTGCAACCGGTAGAAGATTTAATCGAACACCTGGGACAACTTAGACAGTCCCCAGCCGAGGTACTAGTGAATTTGAGCCAGTGGGTTGCTGGTATATTCGATGCAGGCTGGCAAACAATTGAATCTTTGTGGAATCAACCAGAACTCAGACCAGCTTATGCGTTTCGCGGTGATGATGCTGTTGAGGAAAACGCCTCCAACCAGCCAGAAGCAACCAGACGGGCAAAACTGATTGACCTGGGAATCCAAGCTGCCAACGAACCCGTCATCTTGATTGTGGAAATCAGCCCCGAAGCTGACCAGCAAATCAGCATTCGCCTGCAACTGCAACCAACTGGTAATCAAATTTACCTGCCCTCAGGAGTGCAACTTGCGGTTTTGGATGGGTCAGGAGAAGTGTTTCTGGAAGCTCAAGCTAGAAGTACAGACAACTATATTCAGTTACAGTTTGCAGGTGAAGTTGCAGAGCAATTTGGCGTGAGGGTGGCATTGAATGATACCAGCGTCACAGAACAGTTTGTGATTTAGTCAATAGTCAATAGTCCAGAGTCAATAGTCCAAAGTTTCATGACTAATAACTCAAATCTTGCAGCATTTTCAATTAGCCCACAATTCCACCGGAAATGAATTTTTGGGTTAATAGCTTAAATCCACGCTGTGTTTCAGAGCATCCTTGTATTGTAGGCTTTTAGTCATATGAGCGATGAATGAGCGCTATTAGCCATAGGTTTCAACCTATGGCGGGTTATTGCAATAGATGCAAAATATCAGTAATATCTAATAACTTTACTATGGGTAAGTTAGTAATTCTAAAATTCCAAGACGGCAGTTTTGAGCAGGGGTTTGCTGTTACGCTTCAAATTGGCTATGAAGGCGATCGCCCCTCAACGGAAATCACAGGGAAACTACCTCCGCTTCCGGAATTGCCTCTATACTATAGCGACTGGCAATCTAGCTATCGACAGTTGGGTAATCGTTATCGCCTGTCTGCTAACAAGGAGCAGGTGACGAATGTCTCAAAAACACAAGACTGTGGCAAGACATCAAATATTTTACGGGTAAGCTTCAATACTTGGCTGCGAGCTGAAGAGTTTCGCCCTTTGCGGGAGAAATGGCTAGAACGATTGTTGCCTACGGAGGAAATACGGGTAATTTTGCAAACAGAAAATAGCCTATTGCAGCGCCTTCCCTGGCATGTGTGGGACTTGCTGTCACGCTACTCTAAGGCGGAAATCTCGCTTTCTTCGCCAAGCTATGATCGCATTGAAAAGCTACGTACTCCAAACCCCCAGGTAAATATTCTGGCAATTGTCGGCAATAGTCACTTAATTGATACCCAGGCTGACCAAGCTTTACTGCAACAGTTACCCGATGCGGAAGTCACCTTTGTGGTTGAACCACAGCGCAAGGATTTGACTGAGCAGATATGGAGTAAAAACTGGGATATTCTTTTCTTTGCCGGACACAGTTCTAGTAAAAGCAATAATGAAAGCGGACGGATCTATTTAAATAAAACCGATAGCCTCACTATCGAAGAGTTAAAGTACGCCCTAAAAAAAGCTGTTGAACGTGGCTTGCAATTGGCAATTTTCAACTCCTGTGATGGGTTGGGACTGGCGAGAGAACTGGCTGAGTTACACATCCCACAGATGATCGTCATGCGCGAACCTGTCCCAGACCAAGTGGCACAGGAGTTTTTGAAGTACTTTCTCCAAGCGTTTGCTGCTGGTGAACCATTATACCATGCAGTGCGGCAAGCGCGGGAACGGTTGCAAGGACTTGAGGATCAATTTCCCTGCGCCACTTGGCTACCAGTGATTTGCCAAAATCCAGCACAGATACCGCCTACTTGGCAGGAGTTAAGACAGACAAACACAGAAGTAAACATACCGCATTCTCATCCGTCCCCTAGACGCGGATTAGCTAGGACTTTGTTATCAAGTTTGGCGATCGCTGCTACAGTTTTTGGGTTGAGGTTTGTGGGACTGCTGCAAACTCCGGAGTTACAAGCCTTTGACCAAATGATGCGATCGCGCCCCGATGAGGGACCCGATTCGCGCTTGCTGCTGGTGGAAATTGACGATGCTGACTTAGCAGCGCAACGACAAAATGGCGAACCTTTAAAAGGAACTTCGCTTTCAGATAAATCTCTCAACCTACTGTTGCAAAAATTGGAGCAGTATCAACCGCGAGCGATCGGCTTAGATATTTACCGTGATTTTCCAGCCGAACAGCCAGATTTAAGCGATCGTCTCAAACAAACTGATAACTTAGTTGCAGTCTGTAAGGGAAGTTATGCAACTGCAAATACCAAGGGTGTTGCGCCACCGCCGGAAATCCCACAAACAAGGCTGGGATTTAGCGACTTTGTTGACGATGGCGAGAAAGTGGTGCGTCGCCATCTCATGTTTATGAACCAGGAAGCTGCATCGGTGTGTTCTGCCCCTTATGCACTTAGCACGCAGATGGTATTCCGCTATTTGCTGGCTCAAGGAATTCAACCAAAGTTCACCCCGCAAGGAAATTTGCAGCTTGGTAATACTGTTTTGAAGCCCCTACAGTCTCACGCAGGCGGCTATCAAGGCATCGATGCCAATGGTGGTCAAATTTTGCTCAATTATCGTTCCACCAAGAAAATTGCTGACAAAGTGACGTTGAGCGAAATTTTATCTGGTCAACTCAATCCCAACGCCGTTAAAGACCGGATTGTTCTGATTGGCGTTTCTGCAAAGGGGGATAATGCAGATGATTGGGGAACGCCTTACGGAAGTAAGTTAGACTCGCAAATGCCAGGCGTTGAGGTTCACGCGCACATGGTCAGCCAGATCCTCAGCGCTTTGCTCGATAAGCGTCCGCTGCTGCAAGTGTGGTCGCCGTGGGTTGAGTTTGTCTGGATTTGGGGCTGGTCTGTGGTAGGAGGAGTGCTTATTTGGTGGCTGCTTTCTGCAAAACAGTCGCTTCCACGCTTGGCACTTTTTGTTGGTGTCACTTCGATTGGTTTGTATGTAGTTTGCCAGGGTTTGTTAATTAAAGGGTATTGGGTGCCGTTTGTGCCCTCAGCTTTAGCACTGGTCGCGTCAAGCAGCGTTAGCACAATTCAAAATTCGCGCATTGAAAAAAGAAAATTGGGAATAGGGAATTGGGAATAGGGAATTTAAAATTGGGCGTTGCTTCCTTTGGGGGATGATTTTTTTATATTCGACTTCTTGCATAAATAATTTTTTGTTTCGCGCACTCGTAGCAAAGGAGAACGCCAATAAAAAAACTTTTGCACTCTTGTCTATTGTAGGGTGGGCTATCCGCATAAATGCTTGAATGTGGGCATTGCCCACCCTACTCACTACTCACCGAAAAAACGGAATTTCTTGTGTTTCAGACATTAGAGATTCCCCCAACCCCAGAAAAAGAAGAGGCTATGCGTAAGTCCTGTACTTATTACCTATTACCTATTACCTATTACCTAACATCAGGAGTGAGTTATGAAGTCTATTTCACCACCGATGAAACTGCTTTTAGCAGGAATTTTCATCTGCACTGACTTGCTGGTAAGCCTGACTTTGGCGCAGGCGAAATTAGTTCCTGGAACGTCTTCTAGTTCTTTGGTTGCTGCTGACAAAAGCGCGATCCTTGTCTTACCAGCACTTCCGCCAGGACCGCCTCCAGGAGGTCGCGTGCGTGGGGGAGCTAGGCGGGGTACATGTCCAGATGTCAAGCCTGAACTGACTGCCCTAGTACCTTTTACCGAGCAACCACCCTCGGTGACGAATGTCTGGGGATTTACGACGGTGGAACGCCCAACCTTGTGGTTTTATATACCATATACCAAGGCTTCTGTCAATCGGGCTGAGTTGGTGCTGCAAGATGATAATTCTCATCAGATTTACAACAGTGCGATCGCCTTACCAAATCAACCAGGAGTCTTCTCCGTTCCTTTCTCTGCCAAAGCTCCCCCCCTAGCAGTTGGCAAACGATACCGCTGGTTCTTCAACGTTTACGGTTGTGACCCGCAAAAGCCAAATTCGGCAATTTACGTTGAAGGAGTCATACAGCGAGTCAATCTGAATCAGGCAGTTGCCCAGCAGTTAAAAACAGCACAGCCGAGACAGCGGGTTGCTATCTATGCTAAAAATGGCATCTGGCACGAGGCACTGACGACACTGGCAGAACTTCGTCGGCAAAATCCCCAGGATGCAGCACTTCAGGCACAGTGGAAAGATTTGCTACAAGCGATCGGCTTGAGTGATGTTGCGGCGAAACCGCTTGTTTCTAGCAAACCTTGAAAATCTAGACTTGTGCATCAGAGGCGGGGGAGCGGAGGGGAATTTGTATTCTTTTTCTGCGCAACTCCCCATTTCCTCATCAGCTTTAACAGGCAAATTAAAGCTTTCACTGCTACATGAGTTAAGCATTGACAGTCTGACGCAATGCGTGCAATTTCTGCAAGCAATTTTGAAATAACACTTGGAGTACGGCGCGTGTCCCCCTTCAAGGAAGAGTACCTTGAGTTAAAGTTTCAGTGGCTAAAACCCTTATTTCTTCATTGGTGGGCAGTGCCCCACCCCACCCTGCGGTTATTGAGTTCGGGGTGCAAGATGTCAGATTACCTACATCACCGCCAATTTAATAATTAAACCGTAACTACAATTTTTCCGTTCTGTTGATTCGATTCCATGTAGCGATGCGCTTCGACAATTTCATCCAATTTAAAAACGCGCTCATCAATTACAGGTTTAAGTTGTCCTGATGCCAAACCTTCGTAAATAAATTTGACTCCTCTTTGAACAGCTTCTTCGTTACGCGGTAAACTCAATGCGTCGCTACCTGTAAACTCAAAAACAGCATAAACGGGGAATTTAATTGACTTCGTAATCGCAGGTAACAAGGGAAAAATCGTTGGTTCTGGCGATAATGCACCGTAAATAATAATAGTGCCTTTGGGTGCAGTCACTTCTACAAGTTGCGCTAGTGTAGGACCTGCAACTGGGTCATAAACCAATTCTACACCGCGATCGCCTGTAATTTCTTTGACTCGACCTGCCAAATCTTCTTCATTGGTAACAATGACATAATCTGCCCCTGCATCAACAAGATTTTGGCGTTTTGCTTGGGTTCTGGTAGTAGCAATTGTAATCGCTCCCATCATTTTTGCCAGTTGAATTGCGGAATATCCAGTACTGCTTGATGCCGCAGTAATCAAAACATATTGTCCTGGTTGCAGCTTACCTACATCTGCAAATGCAAAGTATCCAGTTAAATATTGCAACCATGCAGTTGCGGCTTCTGTGGAAGTAAGATTTTCAGGATAACGAAAGGCTGCATTAGCAGGGACAATCACTTGTTCGCCGTAACTACCGTAATCCCGCATCGAAAAAAATGGACCCGTACTAACTTTATCGCCTACCTTTAAGTTTGTTACACCTTCGCCAACTGCCTCAACTACACCCGCTGCTTCATAACCAAGACTTGAAGGCAATTCCGGCATTTCAACATAATTACCTTCGCGGAACAAAACTTCCGCACGGTTCAACCCAATTGCTTCAACTTTGATTTTAATTTCGCCTTTACCGGGTTCTCGTACTTGTACATCTTCAAGTTTGAGAACATTTGCATCACCAAGTTGATGAAAATTAACTACCTTAGCCATAGTGATATTTTTCCTTTTCTGATTAAAGGTGCAATCAAGAAAATTAACAGTGGAAACTTTTCTGGTTTTGGTTTGCTTTCGTTGCTTCCTAGAACACCAATTTACTAATTCCCAGGACTTACGCACGCATCATGAAAAAACGAACCACGTAGACACGAAGTGGCTTGCCGAAGGCTAGGACACGAAGTCCACGGAATAAGAGTTGCAGAGGGTTTTTGCGTAAGTCCTAATTCCAAAAACCTGATTTTTTCAGCTTAAAAAAGTGGTTGGCGGATTTGGTTACGCTCACTCGCTTTCGCTGCAAAGTAATGCCGTGTAATATCATCAATTGGGAAAACTTGGGAAACAGCCATTTGGTCAATGGTTAAGCGTGCAAGCTTCCATTCATTTTCTTTACGGAAATTCATGACTTGAATTCCGTGTGCAATTAGCAGAGGATTATCTGATGCTGGCAACTCAGGTGTATCAGCAAATTTCAACACATTTAAGTAGCTAACTGAGGTTGCTGTTTCATCTGCTTGACCATAGACAATAATATTTACTGGTTGATGACGGATACCATTTAGCAAAACTGCCTGGTTTGCTAGCCAAAATTCAGTGTGTGCTTTTTTCCCCTCACGATACGCTAGGGCGTGGTCGTAAATAAAATTGTCTGTGACAATAGCTTCGATGACATCAAAATGACGTGAATCCAATGCCAACTCGAATAATTCAGTCTTTTCAATTAGTTCGAGTTTGTCTTCTGCCGATAATTTGATGCCGTCTTTCTGGATGTAGGTAGCAAACAGCGCAGCCGGAATATTCGTACTTGCCTTTTCGACAGTAAGCATGGTTACATATTATGAAAGATTTAACGGTGAAATTACTAGGAAAGATGTATTGGTAAAGGTTTGTTTTTATGTCTCAACCTTTCCTGTATCCATACTCGCAGGATTATAATTATTTGTCCAATAGATTAATAATATGAGTGTCATTCACCATTTCAATCTTGCAGGGATAGACCTCAACTTGCTGGTTGTATTCGATGCGTTGATGACTTCCCAGCACCTTACCCGCGCTGCGGAAAAAATTGGGCTGTCGCAACCTGCAACCAGCAACGCCCTTTCTCGACTGCGGAAACTATTTAAAGATGATTTGTTTATCAAGACATCTAAGGGGATGACACCGACACCAAAAGCGATTGAGTTAGCTGAATTTATCCATGAGGTGTTGTTGCAAGTCCAAACAGCTATTTACAGCGAGTCGCAATTTATCCCCCAACAGAGCGATCGCATCTTCAGACTTGGTATGGATGATTACTCAGAGCTAGTATTTTTACCGAAATTATTGAAACAACTTGAAATACTTGCCCCAAAGGTGAAAATTCAGGTACGCTCAACTAATTGGATGCGATCGCCTAAACTCCTTGATGCTGACGAAATTGATTTGGCGATCGGGCATTGTCCGCAATTCCAACCGTGGCAGACTCGACAATTACTTTACGAAGAGCATTTTGTGTGTGTAACTTCAGAAAAATTTAAAATGCAGAAAGCGATCGCTCTACAGGAGTATATCGCAGCCTCTCACCTGCTTGTATCTCCCAAAGAAGATATGGTGGGCTTGGTAGATAAGGCTTTGGCTGTTCAAAATCTGAGCCGAAATGTTGCTATGTCTGTGCCCAACTTTCTGATTGTGCCGTTTATTTTGGTAAATACAAACTTGATTGCAACCGTACCTGCACAGCTAGTCAAAACGTTTGTGGAAGTTTGGCAATTATATGCTTTTACACTACCATTTGAGATGACTGGTTTTTCCGTAGATATGCTATGGCATAACAAAAATGACCGCGAAGCAGGGCATATATGGTTACGGAATTTGATTTCTCAAATATGTGTTGATTAATAACTAGTTCGTGGACAGACTCCAAGTGGACTGAGAATTTGCCGTTGAAATGCACTCAGATCGGGAGTATCCCAATAGGCGCGAAAATGCTCACAGGCTGTAAGCTTGGACGGCAGTTGCCACAGCGAGAACTTCTCGGAAGCAACGCACTGCCTCAGCTATAGGAACAGAGCTTACCTGCGTGGGCTAAAAACTTTTAGCCCAAATACTTACTTCTGCCTGGGATACCTGGGACGACAGGGATTTCCCCAACAAACTTGCCCTGCGGGTATGTCACTTAAAACACTACTACGAGCGCCGATTACGGCATTAGCGCCAATTGTCACTCCTGGGGCAACAAAACAATCTGTTGTTACCCATGCCCCATTACCAATGGTGATAATTGCTGTTTTCAGTCCAAAGGCTGGGTCTTTGATGTCGTGGCTACCAGTACATAGATAACTTTTCTGGGAAATTACGCAGTGTTCGCCGATGTTTATCTCGTCAAGACTGTATAAAACTACATCATCGCCAATCCAACTGTAGTCGCCAATGGTGACTTTCCAGGGGTAGGTGAAGCGGGCGGTAGGTCGAATTAATACACCTTTGCCAATTTTCGCGCCAAACAGCCGGAGTATAGCGCAACGCAAACCATTCAAGGGATGAGGAGTGAGGGGAAAAGCGATCGCTTGAACAAACCACCAAAATAAAATATACCAACCCGGACGACCCCGATCAAACCAGGATTGGTCATACTTGCGTAAATCTACAAAAGGTTCTGCATTTGTCATTTGTCAAAAGTCAAGAGTCAAGAGTCAAAAGTCAAGAGCGGAGCCACTCTACAGCGAACGCCAAGGCGTCAAGAGGAGCCAGTGCGGTGGGGAGCCAGTGCGCCCAAAGGAGGGAACCTCCGTTGTAGCACAGCCGCTGAGGCGAGCCTTTATACAGTTGCATAGCCGCGTTCAATAGTCCTCTTGTCCCCTTGCCCCCTCTCTTCTAAGTTGCTGTTTGCCCAATTTCTTGAGTGAGGGATGGTGGCGCAGATTTAGGGGTGCTTGTAGTATTTAGCTGCCCGCCACAACTGCGTAATTCGTAGAGTTTCACCCCAATTTGATATTCATATTGACTCAGCAAGCGTCCATATACATATCCAGCTTTACCATCCAAAAAGCCGCGTTGAATAATGTAGAACAAAACAAACCGTAAAAATGGTTTAAATGGTAGGCGCACCCACACTTTTTTCAAAAAGCGCTTGCGTTGCACTGCATCACCAAATAAATTTGCACCAATAGTGCCGCTGTCGTCTTTACCTGTGAGAATATTCAAATAAACACGAGCTTCCCAATTGGAATAGCGGTTATGTCTTTCTAACCAGTGGAACAAATCGCGGAAGTCTTCATGAAGCATATCGTTTTTCAGATACCCAACTTTACCTGGTAAGAGAACGTGTTCGTGAACTTCGTTGTCGCCAGTGTTGGGAATATCTTCGGTGCTGAGATTTTCGTAGCGTCCTTTTTGGTGCTTAAATAAGCGCAGGTTCCAGTCTGGGTATTTACCGCCGTGGCGAATCCATTTACCTAAGAAAAATACGCGGCGGTTGAGGTAGTAACCATCGTGTTCAGAATTTTGGATGGCTTGGGCAATTTCTGACCATAGTTCGGGGGTGATGCGCTCATCGCCATCAACGATTAGTACCCATTCGTTGCGAAAAGGTAGGTTTTCTAAAGACCAATTTTTCTTTTTGGGCCAGCGTCCATTGAAGTGGAATTGCACGACGTTTGCACCGTAAGTTTTAGCAATTTCCTCGCTCTTATCGGTGCTTTGAGAGTCTACGACAAAAACTTCATCGGCAATAGCGACGCTAGCGAGGCAGGCTGGCAAGTTTGCTTGTTCGTTTTTTGCGGGAATTAGTACGGAAACTGGTATTTTTGATGACATATAAGTAATTATTTCTTATTTGTTATTCGATGTGGATAGTAGACCCTGAATAGCGGCATTTAAATAACCAATCTGACCATAGGCATATACAAGTTTGTCAAAGCGTTCTGCTGGGTCAGAAAAATATTGCAATGACTTATACAAGCCACGCAAAAACCGTTCGCTGCCGCGCTGCAATTGACCGAGACCGGCTCTACCGGCAAGTTGTTCCCGATAGCATTCACTGATCCCTTGCCACCAGCCTCGGTTTAAAAACCACGAGCGATTGAGACGTTCTGGGGCGACATTGTGAGCAACTAAAGCATCGGGAAGATAAGCGACTTGCCAACTTTTTTCCAGGGCAAGTTCGGTCATTTGCAGTTCTTCATTAGATAATAAGTTTTTGCCTACTCGACCGAGATGAGGATCGAAACCGCCAATTTCTTCCAAGAAGCTGCGGCGTATCGAGTAATTTAAGCCTCTGGGAGTTAAACCTGGCTTATCGATGTAGACCATGCTATTGCCTAAATCGTATGCTCCCAAATTTGCAGCTAATCCGGGAGATAGCCACCGTGGTGGTTGGATGCCTTGGGGCCATAACAAAGTGACTTTGCCACCTGCGATCGCTAATTTTTCGTTATTTTGATAGGCAGAATACAAAACTTGTAGCCAGCGATCGCTCGCTACCGCATCGTCATCCAAATAAGCGAGAATTTCCCCACTAGATTTTTTTGCACCAGTGTTGCGGGCGACAGATAGACCGAGAACCGGTTCAAAGAAGTACTTCAGGCGGGGATTGGATAGCCTTTGTTCTACGACTAAAGAAGTGCGATCGCTCGAAGCATTATCGACTACTACCACTTCAAAGCCAGGGGCAAAATCCTGCGCCAAAAGGCTATCTATGGCAGCGCCTAAATAGACATCTCGATTGTGAGTACAGATAATGGCAGAGATTTGCGTGTCTGGCATAGGAAATTTTCGGTTTTGGGTTTTGGGTTTTGGATTTTGGAGCCACATCGATCAACGTAGGGAACATCCGTTGATCGATGTGGCATCATTTTGGGTTGTTGGTTGTTCTACTAACCACACTCCCATTAACCATACTCCTACTAAGTAATTACAAAATCCAACGATCGCCTGCTCCTGAGCTAAATCTATACCAAAAATTCACGTCTGACCAACCGAGCTTTTTCGGAAATAATTTTTAAAACTTCATGCTTGTTGAATGTGGCTGTGTAAAACCACGAGAGTTTCAGCCAGTTGGCTGAGGCGAGTTTCTAGGTATTGCTTGCGCCCTAGGAGTTGACGTAACTTTTGGTAACGAGCGATCGCCATACTTACAATCGGAACTTGATCGGGTGGACATGGACGCGACCACACTTGACCAGAGGCGTCTAAACCGCAGAGGCGGTAACCAGTACGCGGCGATTGATAAGATACGTTCTCTTGTTGCGCGCAAATTTCTTCTACATAGTCCATGAGGCGCTCAACTTCTGCATGGCGAAGTGTTGCGGTTCCTCCTGGTTCGCTTTCTCGTGGCTGGGACTCCAGCCAGCCATTGACAATCGGACCTTCTATATAAACATCTTGAATTTGCTGCACAATTTTTTGCAGTTCTTTTTGCCAAAGGGCAACGCTTTCCTGAATTTCTTGCAACAGATTGATTGCTAATGCTGGATTAGCTGCGTTGCGATGGCTAGTAAAGCTAGGAGTTTTTAACTTGGGTAGCGCGGGTGATTTGCAACCGTTCTCTTGTGCTGGAAAGGTTTGCACAGAGTTATCCTGAGAATAGTGACTCTCGAATGTGTCATCGTCAGGTGTCTGTACTTGGGTCGGTTGTTCCTCCTCAGATGGCGTATCAGCACCTGCTGTGGCTTCGGTAGCCGCAACGCTGATCCGAAATGAGAAAGACTGTTTTGTAGAACTAGCTGATTCGTCGGCGGAGGCTGTGCCGCGAGTTCCTAAATCGTGTAGAGTTGCCTCAATGCGTTTTATGCCTGCTTTCATAAAAGATGTCCTGACGTTTCCTGTCCCCAGTAGTATTTAATGATGAAGAAGTGTCTCAATGAGATTTTTGGCGTTTGCCAGTCGTTGCATCAATTGATGCTGGTGCTAATTTTATCTTTTAAAAGTTATTTAGTGCCAAAAATTTTATATTTGAAGTGAAAAATTATGGTAAAAAATTGCCACCCTTATTAATTAAAGATACTAAGGAAACAGCTTTGGGTAAAGTCATTCTAGTGACGGGACCAGCACGATCTGGTAAAAGTGAATGGGCGGAAACTCTGGCGATGCAGTCAGGCAAACAAGTTGTTTACGTAGCAACTGCAACTCAAAACTCAGCGGACGAAGAGTGGAATCAACGCATTGAACAACACCAAAAACGCCGTATTGAAGACTGGGTAACACTGGAAGTACCGATGGAATTGTCTGCTACCCTTGCTGAGGCTAAAGCCAACTCCTGCTTGTTGATAGATTCTTTGGGAACTTGGGTAGCAAATCTACTCTTCCAGGAGGATGCAATTTGGGAAAACACTCAGGCAGAATTTTTAGAAACGGTGGAATTAGTTGCTGCTGATATGATATTTGTGGCGGAAGAAGTAGGTTGGGGTGTGGTGCCTGCTTATCCTGTTGGTCGGACTTTTCGCGATCGCCTGGGTTCTTTGGTGCGTCAGCTGGGTACAATTTGCGAAGCTGTTTATTTAGTCACTGGCGGTCATGTTCTTAATCTCAGTGTTCTTGGTTCTTTGTTGCCACCGCCAAACTCTTAATTGAAAATTATGTATTCATAATTCAAAATTTCCGATTGCAAGTTTAAAATTGTGGTATGGCAACCAAACACGAAGTTAGAAGATATCTTGCTTACTGGTTTCAGTTGGGCAAAAAGGTGATGACGGGGAATGGTGCGGCAAGCTTGTTGCCTCAACCAGTGATTGAGGGCGATCGCTATAGTGAGGAATTTGAAAAGTGCTGGCTGCAAATTCTCTCACCAGAAACAGGCGACTGTTACCTAGAGGGTACACACGAAACTATTGCCGAACTGCTGACACCGGCTTGGGATATGCTACCTTGCAGTCGTTGCGAAATGCCTGTACCCATGCGAAACTTGGGTATGCCAGCGTTGGCATGTCCGTGCAATGATTTATCTACTTGGCCTAATACCGAACTGCCTGCACCGCGAGATCCGGTGAATAATCAAGAACAACTAATGGCAATTCGCGTTCGGCTTGAGAATAAGATTGCATCAACAAACAACTAATATTAAATCCAATTAATAAACCGTAATCTCTGTAGGGGCACAGCATTGCTGTGCCCCTACTCTATTTATGGTCATTTTATCGTCATTCACATAAACTTTATACTAAAGTTGATTTTATACTTTAATACTTTGCAAGATTTTTAACAATCTCTGGTAAACAAACATCCCTAAGAGATAGTTAAAAACCAGAGTTTTATGCATATGTATTTTTCGGAAATGGCACTGGCGTAATTCTGCAATTGGTTGTTCTAAACCAGGTAATTAAGTTTGCAGAAAGCGCAAATGACTCTCCTAGTTGCTTAGGGATATCTTATTAACAAGCGAGGAGTTGAGCAGCCCAAAACAAAGGCAATCAACTAGAAGCTTAAAGTTAAACAAATCAAAACTAAGAGGTTTTCAACCATGTCTCACGAATTATTTACCGAAGTTTCCGTAGAGCAACAAGAAGTCGTAGCTGGTGGCTTTGTAAGTGCTTCTGCTTCCAATTCTAGTAACTTCAATATCCTAGAGTCATTTAATGCCACCAAAAACTCACTGGTTTTAGCGGGTGGTTCAGGTCCTGGAGGCAGCACCGGCGGTGTAATTGCTTCTAGTGAAACTCTCAACATTTTGAATACCCTCAACACAAGTCAATTCACTAGTTTCTTTGGTACACAGTCGTAATTCAATAGACTAAATTACCTGGAAACAAATTCCAGAGTTTCCCCTCATCTGTGATTTTACATCAACTGATTTTCTAGCTCGGTGTGTAACTGAGAACGGTGAGGCAAAGTAAAACTCTGGAATCTTAGATTCAATTCTGCCTATATCCCTAGGGATTTTTGTCTTTAGGTCAGAATCGTATTAACAATTAAACAGGCAAAAAAAGGCAATCCACTGCCAAATTAAACTTAAGGAGATTTTCAACCATGTCACACCAAATCGTAGCTTCTGAATTGTTTAGCGATTTATCTGATGACCAACAAGAAATGGTAGCTGGTGGTTTCGTGAATGCTTCAACTTTCAATTCTAGCAGCTACAATATACGAGAGTCATTGAATGCCACCAAAAACACACTGGCTTTAGCGGGTGGTTCAGGTCCTGGAGGCAGCACCGGCGGTGTAATTGCTTCTAGTGAAACTCTCAACATTTTGAATACCCTCAACACAAGTCAATTCACTAGTTTCTTTGGTACACAGTCGTAATTCAATAGACTAAATTACCTGGAAACAAATTCCAGAGTTTCCCCTCATCTGTGATTTTACATCAACTGATTTTCTAGCTCGGTGTGTAACTGAGAACGGTGAGGCAAAGTAAAACGCTGGAATCCTCCATTCAATTTTGTCTACATCCCTATCGATATCGATTTTCTATTTAAGTCAGTCAGCTAACAGCTATGGGATTGCTTGTAGAAATGCGATTAATTAATAGCTTCTCTACTATCCTTAACCTGGCAGTTGACCGCTTCTATGTAAACTCATAGTTTAGAGACATACTACTGTGTCTAATCACATCAAACTAAAAAACTCAGAATTATTTACAGATTTGCCTCTTGAGGAACAAGAGGCTGTGTCTGGCGGACGTTCATCTTATTCAGCTTTGGATAATATGTACGATTTATTATTTCAAAGCACACAGATAGAAACTTTTAGCAATAGTGAAGCTAATGCTTCCGATGGTATCCATAGCTTTTCTTCGAGGCAACAAACTGGATATAGGCTCTCGCAATTTAGCTTCGGATTTGGCGGAGGTGGTAGAAGGCGCGGACGTAGGTCAAGTCGGAGTAGCCGAGGTTTCTTAAATATGTTGTTTGGGCTGATGTCTCTTTTTTAGTTTACGCGAGAACATTAGCTAACAATCAAAAATTAACTTTGTTGCTCATATTTGAAGTTAAATGCATTTAGTAATTACAAAAATCAACCAACAGATTGACAACATTTCCGAGTCTAAGTTGTCATTATGTAGGGTAATTTACCTATGAAATACCAGTTTGTTAAACAGCATAGTGAAGAAGATTGCGGGGCTGCTTGCCTTGCTGCTATTTCTAAATATCATGGACGTAATTTTACTATCAGCCGCATCCGCGAGGCTGTAGGTACCGGGCAATTTGGAACTACTTTATTGGGGCTGAAGCGAGGAGCAGAAACACTAGGGTACAATGCTCGCCCGGTGAAAACTTCACCTGAAGTCCTCAACCGGATTAAGGAAGCACCCCTACCAGCAATTATTCATTGGAAAGGGAATCACTGGGTTGTTTTATACGGCAATAAAGGCGGAAAATGTTTAGTTGCTGATCCGGCGGTAGGTATTCGTTCTCTTTCTAAAAAAGAGATAGCAGAAGGTTGGACAGATTGGTTGATGTTGTTACTGGAACCCGATCCAGTGCGCTTTCTTGCCCAAGAGGATGAGAAAGTTGGTGGGTTTTGGCGTTTCTTCAAGCGCGTCTGGATTTATCGCGGTATTCTGGCGCAAGCTTTACCTCTCAACTTAATCTTGGGATTGCTATCTTTAGCTTCGCCTTTTCTGATGCAAATTCTCACGGATGATGTGCTGGTTCGAGGTGATACAAAGTTACTTACTACAGTAGCAATTTCTGTAGTAGTAATGAATTTTGTTTCCCGCAGTCTTTCGTTTGTGCAGTCTAACTTAATCGCTCACTTTGCACAACGCCTCCAATTAGGACTTGTCCTAGAGTTTGGGCGGCAAATACTGCGATTACCTCTGTCATACTACGAAGCTCGTCGTAGCGGTGAAATTATTAGTCGTCTACGAGATATTGACCAGATTAATCAATTAGTTTCTCAAGTCGTTGTCGGTTTGCCTAGCCAATTTTTTATTGCGCTGGTTTCTTTTGGTTTCATGGTTTTCTATAGCTGGAAACTTACCTTAGTGGCTGTAGTTATCGCTATAGTCATGAGCTTATCTACGATAGTCTTCCAGCCAACTTTACAACAAAAAACTCGTGAACTTTTAGTTCAAGAAGCAGAAACACAAGGTGTTTTAGTAGAAACTTTTAAAGGGGCACTAACCCTGAAAACTACGACATCTGGACCACAATTTTTAGACGAATTTCAAAGCCGATTTGGTCGTTTGGCTAACGTGACATTCAGCACGATTCAGATTGGGATTATCAACAATAACTTCTCTGGCTTTGTGTCTGGGATTGGTGGGATTATTTTGCTTTGGTTTGGTGGCAATTTGGTAATTAACCCAGCAGAACACCTGAGTATCGGGCAACTATTTGCATTTAACTCGATGAATGGAAATTTCCTGGGCTTAATTGGTACTGTAATCAGTTTTGTTGAAGAATTCACGCGGGCGAAAACTGCCACACAACGCCTGACAGAAGTTATAGATGCCAAACCAGAAAATGAAGGCGATGGAACAAAGCCTTTTGCAAATATTGCCGGAGATGCTGACATTATATGTACAAAGGTTAACTTTCACTATGCAGGTCGGCTTGACCTAATAGACGACTTTTCTTTAACAATTCCGGGTGGTAAAGTTGTCGCCCTCATAGGTAAATCTGGTTGTGGTAAAAGCACTTTAGCTAAACTGATTGCTGGGTTATATCCCCTGCAATCTGGAAATATTCGCTTGGGACTTTATAACCTCCAAGACCTTTCTCTTGATTGTCTGCGGCAACAGGTGATTCTTGTTCCCCAAGAGCCTCACTTTTGGAGTCGTTCAATTGTAGAAAACTTTCGCTTAGGAGCGCCATTCGTTACATTTGAGCAAATTGTCAGAGCTTGCCAAATTGCTGAGGCTGATGAATTTATTAGTAAGTTGCCTGACAAATATCAAACTATTTTGGGGGAATTTGGCGCAAATATTTCTGGTGGACAACGCCAAAGACTAGCTATTGCTAGAGCCATTGTCACCGATCCACCAGTTCTGATTTTAGATGAATCTACCGGTGGACTCGATCCTGTCAGTGAAGCGCAAGTTTTGGATCAATTGTTTAAGCATCGCCAAGGTAAAACCACGATTTTAATTACTCACCGTCCCAAGGTAGTTAGTCGGGCTGATTGGATCGTCTTGCTAGATCAGGGTAAGTTAAAAATTCAAGGAACTCTTTCAGATTTACGCTCTCAACCAGGAGAGCATATGGACTTTTTAATTCCTTAATTATTTATCCTTCATCAGGAGTGATTATGCTCTACACCCACAATCAAAAACTGTTTTCCGGAATTAATAGTGAGGAGTTTCTGCCTCCTGTTAGTCCTTGGACATCGTTAACGGGAGTATTTCTTGTTGGGACTGTTGGTTCTGCGATCGCCCTCTCTTCCTGGGTGAAATACAATGTGACGGTGAAAGCTGCTGGTACTGTGCGTCCTACAGGAGATGTCCAGCTAGTGCAATCGGACATGGAAGGAACCGTTAAAAATATTTTGGTTAAAGAAAATCAGCATGTTAAAAAGGGGGATGCGATCGCTCTTTTGGATCAAGAGCAACTACGAATCAAAAAAAGCCAACTGCAAGGCAATATCCAACAGAGCAAGTTGCAACTAATTCAAATTGATGCCCAAAGTAAAACTTTAGATACTCAGATTATCGCTGAATCTACAGTTATACAGCGGTCGGTTTCTGCTGCTACAGCCGATTTGGAACGCAGCCAAAGAGAATATCTTGATCGGCAAAGTACAACTAATAACGAATTGCTAGCAGCAGAAGCTAGCTTGCAAAAAGCTATTGTTGACTTGCAAAAAGCCAATGCTGATTTAGACTTTGCTAAGGTAGATAGCGAGCGCTACGAGGAACTT
The DNA here is from genome assembly GCA_964245695.1 of uncultured bacterium. Taxonomy (GTDB): domain Bacteria; phylum Cyanobacteriota; class Cyanobacteriia; order Cyanobacteriales; family Nostocaceae; genus Hassallia. The sequence goes on from CAXTNZ010000005.1 coordinate 25,505, forward strand.
TCACAAAATGGTGCAGTTGGCAAACGGGAATTTGAGCAGAAAAAACTAGTTGTTCAGCAGGCAACATCAATACTTGAAACTGAAAAAAAAGCTATTGAAATTGCACAAGCTAAAGTTGCATCAGCTAAAGCTGCTGTGAATCCCAGTAAAGCAACAGTAGCGATCGCGCTTGGAAGAATTGCCCAAGAAAAAGCTAAAGGTGAATCAACTATCGCCACTTTGAATAAAGAAAAACAAGCTTTAATTCAGCGGCAAGTTGAAATGCACAACCAAATCCATCAATATAACAAAGAACTCCAACAAGTTGAAAATCTCCTCAAAGGTAGCACGATTCGGGCAACTAGTGACGGTATCATCCTCAAGCTAAATCTCCGAAACTCCGGTCAAGTAGTGCGTTCTAGCGAAGCGATCGCGGAAATTGTTCCTGATAATGCTCCTCTATTCATTAAAGCAGTCATTCCTACTGCTGAAATTAAAAAGGTCGCAGTTGGTCAACTCGTGCAATTGCGAGTTGATGCTTGCCCTTATCCTGATTATGGTACTCTTAAAGGTGTTGTCAACACGATTTCTCCAGATGCGATTGCACCTCAAACTAATAATACAGGTGCAGCAACTCCTACTGCTGCTAGCTATTTTGAAGTGACAATTAAACCTGACAGTCTTTCATTTGGAAATAGCGATCGCCAGTGTCGCATCCAAGCTGGGATGGATGCCAATGCTGACATTATTTCTAAAGAAGAAACCGCACTGCAATTTATGCTGAGAAAGGCAAGGTTAATCACAGATTTGTGACTAGCTATCAAAGAAACTGGGACTTTGTGATTCAAATGTGTAGTGATTTAGCGTAGCAAAATCCTAGTTTCCTGGCGATGCCTGGAAATCTCATTGTTTCTCAGAATCTATAAAAAGAAAAATAAGACAAAGTTAGTCATCAATTATGCAGTTTTCGGAAATAAAAATGGCGTATTATTACAATTATATTGTCCAGTTTTGTCACGTTACATGGCATAAACATGCCATGTTTTACGTAGGATTTTTCTCTTACGCTAGGGAAATAACTAAGATAGCGATGTCCTGTGAGCCAGAAATTTTGTACACAAATTATACTTTCGATTGTCTGCGTTATGACATTCGTTCGGTTTCTCGCATCTTACCATAGAACTCAAAAAGCATTGAAGTGGTGGTCTTGTCGGCAGTCTACAAAACTATTCCTGGAAGCTGAGAAAATCCGGGACGGTTTGCTGCAAGAATCTTTCACTATACGTCGCACCCTAGAGTTGTTACCAGTAGATCATCAGGATGCATCTGTCAATACAAATCAAGATGTCTTAAAAAAAATTGATAATTTTCATCATTCCTTAGCGCAATTGAGCGATCGCTTATTTCCAGCATATTTGCCAGATAGCTTACCTATGGCGATTGAGTGCGTATTAGAACCGTGGGAAACATCCGATAAGCAAGTAGATTTTAATATTGATCTGCCAACCTACTGGCGACATGAGCCAGCCGAACGCAGCTTGATAATTTTAAGCGCTTTAGAGGAGTTACTTAGAATTACTTTGCCGGAAGGGTTGACACAAACATCAATTTATATCAATTTAAAACAACAGAAAAAGACAGGGGAACTCATGGTGCAAATTACTTATCCGGATATATCTACACTTGCCCTTTGTTCTAGTCCAGAGTTAGGATATCTTAGCGAAAGTTTTCGATTTTTAACATCGGGAAAATGCTTTTATCGTAGTAAAAATCTCAGCGTGGCTTGGTACTTCTGCTGGAACTAACTCTAAATCAGCATCTAGTCTAAACTTACGTAAAGAAATTATAATTAATAAAGTAAAAGATAAAGAAATTTATTTTTGTAGATAAAAAAGCAGATAATTAAATAATTAATGGCGACGGTGTTAATGATGAAACCAGCTTTAACAGAAACAGCATTACTGAAAATTATTGTAATTGATGACCACGAATCAGTATTGGGTGGAACAATTGATGTGCTGCAAAAACAGTACCCAGATGCTAAATTTTTTACTGCTATAAATGCTAAAAACGCTTTAAATGAAGTGACTAGTTCGCAGCCAGAACTCGTGGTTATGGATCTTTCTCTTCCTGAAAGCGCTGGGGTAACGGCACGTCCTGATACAGGTGTTCAACTTCTCAGGACTCTAATGAAACATTATCCCACAGTGAATATTGTTGTCCAAAGCGCTCATGTCAGAACACTAGTGCGGATTAGACCTGATATTGATGCTCATAAAGGAGGCTTTACAGTTGCAGATAAAAGTCTTTCCCGCCAAGAAATGTTGACTAGAGTTGATTGGGCATTACAGGGATTAACTCATACAAAAGACATCAAAGGAATTCATTTTGGATTAGAGGTTAGACCAGAATGGCTGAGGGTACTGACTCTAGCATTTGACGAAGGATTACAAGATAAAGCAATTGCTGAACGGATGTGTGTATCTGAACGCATGGTGCGTCATTATTGGAGTAAGCTGCAAGATGCTTTAGATATTTATCCGGAAGAGGGTAGAAATATCAGAATTCAAACGGAAATGCGAGCCAGAGAAGAAGGGTTAATTGATTAGTCAATAGTCATTAGTCATTAGGAAATGACTATTGACTAGAAAAGAAGCTTATGCAGTCGGGAATTTGGAGACGAATCCAAGAAGAAATTTCGATTTTACGTGTGGGTGCATTACCAGGTATGGTAGTGATTGGGTTGGTGATTATCGCGCGTGTAACTGGTTTAATGCAACCTTTAGAGTGGCTTGCGTTTGATAGTTTTCTCAGTCTGCGTCCTCAAGAACCTATTGACGAACGAATCTTAATTGTGGGAATTAATGAAGATGATATCCGCAGTGTAGGAACATATCCAATACCAGATAGAGAAATTGGCTTCATCCTGAGAAAATTGCAAAGCTACAGTCCTAGAGTCATTGGTATTGATATTTTTAGAGACTTACCTGTGAGTCCAGGAAACTCGGAACTGGTTGCGGCATTTAAGGATATCAAAAATTTAGTTGCTATTGAAAAAGTATTACCAGAGAAAATTGATCCACCACCAGCATTACCCGCCGAAAAAGTTTGTTTTGCCGATCAACTTACCGACACTGATGGCAAATTAAGACGTAGCCTGCTGGCGACACCAACGCAGAAAGGATATAAGTTATCTTTGTCTCTATGTTTGGCAAAAGTTTATTTAGCTGATCAAGGTATTGGCTTAGATAACGGTATTCGCGATCGCGAAGCTATGAGATTCGGCAATACTGAACTACCCAGAGTTTTTCCCAACTCTGGGGGATATGTGCGAACTGATGCAGGCGGAGTTCAGATACTACTCAATTTTCGCAGTGGTCAAGAAAGATTTAGAATGATTTCTTTGGGTGATATCAAAACAGGGAAATTTGACCCAAAGTGGATACGCGATCGCATCGTTATTATTGGCATGACTGCCCCCAGCGTTAAAGACTTTATCACAACTTCCGCAATTACATCAACCAAACCCGCGACAGGGCGAGTTTATGGACTGGAAATTCAAGCTCATGCTAGTTCCCAGATCCTCAGTGCAGTGCTTGACTCAAGACCACTCTTAAATACTTGGTCAGAAGGGTGGGAATATATCTGGATAATAGGCTGGGGTATCTTGGGGATTGGTTTAGCAAGGCTCACCAAATTTCCGTTAAGAAATATGACGGCTGTGGGCATTGCTAGCATTAGCCTCATAGGAGTTAGCTATTTACTTTTAACTTACGGTTGGTGGGTTCCAGTAACACCAGCAATTTTGGTTTTGGCTTTTAATGGTATAGGAATGACCGCTTTATACCAATATGATCAAGCTTGGCGTTCGAGAATTAACGCTCGCCAAGCAATCATCGAACGCACATTTGAAACAATTCACAATGGACCCCTGCAAACCCTGGCTAAAGCTTTGAAGTCTGTTCGAGACCAGGATTTGCCACCCCAGGAATTACTTCCAGAACTCGAAAAAGAACTGGAAAAATTGAACCATGAATTACGGGGAATTTATGAATTTTTGCAACGCGAACCTCTAACTCAAGATAGAAGCCTTTATTTAGGAAAAGGTCTTGAATTAAATTTGCAAGAGCCGCTCCACGATATTCTTTATCAAGTCTACAGCCATTCATTAGAGCGAGACTTTCCCTGTTTTAAAACACTTAGGGTAGGTATCCGCACATTTGAGCCTATAGACGATCAGCACTTGAGTATTGAAGAAAAACTAGGACTCTGTAGATTTTTGGAAGAAGCATTGTGCAATGTCGGAAAACATGCTCTGGGTATAACCCGTCTAGAAGTAACTTGCACAAAACACGAAGGCTGGTATACTCTGAGCATTATAGATGATGGCTTGGGTATCAATTCATCTAGAGAAGGTCGGGGAACACAGCAGTTTAGAAATTTAGCTCGACAACTCAAAGGAAAATTTCGGCGATCGCAACTTTCTCCTAGAGGCACTCTTTGTGAATTGTCTTGGCCCGTATCAAAGTTTTGGTTGTGGTAAAAGACTTGTGGGACTCTTTGAAAAGAAGTTTGTGTTCGGCTACGGTTAGTAACGGCTGAAACTACCGATAGCTAATATCATGTTCGCTAAATTACTTTAGGACTTACGTAAGTGTCATATATTTTTCGTGGAGGTTGTCCAGAGTCAAAAGTCACGCATTCCAAAAACCTTGATTTTTGACTTTTGACTCTTGACTCTTGACTCTTATACCAGAAAATATGTGTGCCAGTTGCGTAAGTCCTGTTACTTATAATTCCTGCTCCTACCTCTCCACGCTCTGGGAGCAAGGGCGTTCCTGACCGACCCACGCAACTGGCTCCCCAACCCCTCTCCAAAAGCGAGTCACTCGTGGGGGAGAGGTCGATATCTTTTTCATCTCTTCATCAAAAACATATAAATAATCACCCTCATTTATGTATAGTTTTACTAAAAAAAATGAAGCTATACAAGCTATTTTAAAATGTAAAAAAAAGATGGTATTTTCCAACAAAACAGATAAATGATGTAAGATATTTTTGAGAGTGTAGATGGATAAAATCTGTCAACCAATCTGCCACTTTTAGTAACAAAGTAGGCATTAATATTCTATTTGTAAATAAAAATTAAGCGGGCGAAAACCGGGTTTATTACTGTGCTCAACAACGCTTCTTTATTTTGTATTCACAAAACCCAGTTCCTTATTCCTTCATTTTAGTTTACAAATAGCCTCTAAGAAAACATTTAATAGACACACTTTTACTCTTATTGCGTCAGCGCAATGTCGGAGGAGGTAAGATAATGGCTCAGATGAAGTGCTTGCACAAACTTTTTGATTTCAAAATTTTAACAACTTGTTTTTTGACGATAACGCTGAGTGTAACTGAGGCGGCGCGAGCTGAATATCAGCCACCTCGCGATCAAAAACCGCCAAGTGGCTATACAGATTCATCAGGTGTCAGGGGGGGGTGCTCCCGAACCGGCACTGGGGAGCTAACTATACTTGCCCCTGTGACACACGTTGGGCAAAGTACTTCGACTCACTCAACCTTTGCTTGGTTTGTGCCTGACTACCAATCGACACCGATAGAATTCTCCCTATACGAGTTTGACACAAACAACCAACCGAACAAGATAGCTTATAAGCATCAGTTGCGAAGTTTACCAGGGATTATGAAGCTATCCTTGCCACAGAACTTGTCAGGTTTAGCTGTGGGTAAAAGATATCTCTGGCAAGTGGAAATTTTGTGTAACCCTAACCATCCATCGCGCAATCCACTCAAGAGCGCAGAAATTGAGGTTGTCAAAATGCCGCCGACTTTGAAATCTGCCCTCTCTGTCACACAAGACCACTCCCAAAAAGCTTTTATCTATGCCAAAGCAGGTATGTGGTACGATGCTCTAGCCGAAGCTTTAGCATCCACTGCAAATGCACAGATGGGAAAAGTTGCTGCAAGTTTGTTAGAAGACCTTTCCAAATTAGAGCCACCACAACAGCGTCGGGATTTAAACAACATCGCCATGAGCGATCGCCTTTAATAACAGTTCAGTTTGTAGTAAGCGCTATGAGTGCTTACTACAAACTAAAAATACTTTAAATTTTGAATTTTGAATTGCTTAAAGCCAGTTACCCACCAGGATGAACGGTGCCCAGTAGTAGGGATGGGCATATTTTTTCCTCGATGAAATCAGTGCTTGCTGAGATGCACGCAGAGCATCCGCTTTACTCACTCCTGGTTGACGCCAATGTTGGTAAAATTTAGTCACAAATTTTACAGTGGCACCATCGTTAATCGACCAAAGGGAAGCGAGGGCACTTCTCACACCAGCTTGCAGCGCAACACCAGCCAGACCAAAGGCTGCACGGTCATCGCCAATGGCAGTTTCACAAGCAGTAAGTGTAAGTAATTCTATTGAACTAGGTTTGCGAGCGATACCGCGAATTAGTTTATCTAACTGAATGATGGTGAGTTTATCATTATTGCCTGTGACAAGGAAGGTATCTTCAGGAACGTTGCCAAATTCAGCATGAGTTGCAATGTGAATAATTGGGTAAACAGTTTGCTGAAGTTCATCTCGGAGGCGATCGCGCGTAAAATTATCATCCAACAACTGCTTGCTACCCGGAATTTGCGCCTCAACTTGACTGATTTCTTCGCCTACGTTGCTCAAAGCCTGATAGATTCGTCCATCAACTATGGCATCTTTGGTTAACCCCACAGCTAGCGCCTGTAGCTTTTCATGGTTGACTGTTTTCGCATCTATCAAACTAAAGCTGGGAGTTGTGGCGATCGCATACTTTTCAACCAAGAATTTCTCACCATCATGCAGCGCCGCCATAGGCACGCTGTGGAGAATTCCGTCAGGTATAAAAACGAGAGTTTTGATCTGCAATGACTCTAAATCCTTCGCGAAAGGAGCAATTATCCAGTCGTACAGTTTCTTTGCTTGCTTGGGATTGTAAATTAAGTCACTACGTCTCTCGAGTCCTAGGCGAAATTCATTGATTTGTTGTCTAAGAGTTTGGCTATCAATCTCTATCCACTTAAACTTATTTTGACGGTTAGGAAAACTAACTATAATTCCGGTACGGTCTTTGAGAATCATAGAGCTAAACACAGCCGTATCCGCGTCAGGGCTGACTAAATCAAGCGTGTTTTTATTAACCTTTTTTGATGAATAATCCTGAAGAAAATAATTTTGTATTTCTGCCAATTTTAAAGAATCAACCGTAGCGAGTATGTTGCTCAGATTATCGCTACTTTTATCTTGTTTAGTTAATGCACTGGACTTTGCTAAACTTAGCTTTAGCTCAATTAACTGACGGTAAATCGGTTCAATGGTATCTTGAAAGTCAAACTGTAAGTCTGAATTAGCAATCAAAATATCGCTGTGAATGTCTTCTAAAGTCGCACTCGCCTGTTCATAAGCTTTGATTGCCTCAGCTACCCGATTTTGTGCTTTAAAAATGCGCCCAATTTGCCATTGCCACATATATAGACTATCTTTGGCATTCACATTTTGTTCAGCAAACCACTCAGCTTGTCGAGTTAACTTTAGGGCTTGCTGATAATTCTGGCGACACTCATAAATACGAGCAAGATTTCCTAAAGCAAAAGACTGCGAGCGCGATTCATGTATACGTTGAGCCGTTGAGATAGCTACATGAAGTAAATCTAAAGTTTTCTTCTCTGCTTTCGGTTGTGGACATTGGACTAATAGTGAAATTCTATCAACCGAGGCAGATTGGACAAAATTAGCTAATTTTATGGATGCATAAACTTTATCCGGCGAATCGCTTAAGCGTTTGAGCAGCGCTAAAGCTTGTTGTAATTTGGCAGCAGCTAAGTTAACTTGATTAGTGCGCTTTGCGGGTAAAATAGAATTGAGAAGTAAGTCCATTTGACTTAATTTATCGCTGCCTTTACGGGCAAGATTCAGACTAATGTCAAAATATTTCAAAGCTTGAGCATCATAAATCAAAGCTTGTTTTCTTAATTTCTCAGCCTTGTTACCGTCGCTGGCTTCAAAAGCCGAGTTAGCACGACGATAATTAATTCGAGCCAGGCTAATATAGGCTGTTCCTAAATTATTCAGAGAAGAAACGCGATCAGCTAAATGGTTAATTTTATCGGTAATTTTCAAGCTATTTTTCAAATCGGCGATCGCTTGCTTGTAATTGCCCTCAAGTCGATAAGCCTCTCCTCGACTTTCCAGAACTGCCACCTCCAAAGCACTATCTTTGTAAGTACGGGCAATTTCCAAAGCACTGTCTAAAAGAGCGATCGCCTTTCCTCTTTGCCCCAAGCTGTTGTATGCTTGAGCCTGTTTTACCAATATTCGCCCTACCTGTGGCAAGTCTGTGATTTGGGGATGGTAGGCGTTCTCCTGCTTACTTTCGCCAATCTGCTGATACGCTTTCGCTCTGTTTTCGATGACAATCGCCGCGAAAAGGGGGTTCTCAGTTTTTTCCGAGATTAAAGCTGTTTCCCATTGTTTAATTGCATTTGGAAAATCTCCTACCTTATAGCGTTCAATACCTTGTTGTACCAATTGATCTACATCAGCATTTTGTGCCGTTACTGCTTCGCCAAATTCTAATTGCCAAGAAGTTACTAACGGAACATGACTTAGCCACAGGCAAAGAGTAAGGCTGGACAGAAATAGACATCCCAGCAAGTCGCGCACGCTGGGTTTGCGCCGTCTGATTTGCATTTATTGCGCTTTACTGGTATATTTTTGACAAATTATTATTGTTTAAATGTATTCATCAAAAAAGATTTTATCTAAATAAATCTACTCGGATTTATACTGAGAATAAGTGAAATTTTCGTAAAAAATATGTATAACAATGCAAATCTTTTGTAAAGGAGATTAGTTATATTTTATTTAACAAAAATAAAGTTATATGACAAGTAATACAGAATACTAATCATAAATATTTTAATAAATTAAGATGCTGAGTGAGTCGATATTGGCTGTTGCAGCAAGCAGGAGCGAAGCGCAAAACTGCCATCGGGAGCAAACTTGCCGCCAGAGAAAGTGAATTTTTCTGAAAAGTCAGAATGCTGAGCAAACGTGGCAGTATAGAAAATAGAGAGCCAAATTGAGCAATAGGAAGGCTAAAGAACGTAGTGCAGATAACATTCTTAGGGACGAGTTCCGGTGTACCCACGCGATCGCGCAATGTTTCCAGCGTCGCCCTGAGATTACCCCAAAGGGCAGAGTTGTGGTTATTTGACTGTGGCGAAGGCACCCAGCATCAAATTTTGCGGAGTGACCTAAAAATCAGCCAACTCTCCCGAATTTTTATCACCCATATGCACGGCGACCACATCTTTGGCTTGATGGGACTTCTCGCCAGTTGCGGCTTGGCTGGGAATGTAGACCGAATTGATATTTATGGTCCATCCGGATTAAATGAATACCTGCAAGCTGCCTCGCGCTACTCCCACACCCACTTTTCCTACCCCTTCAAAGTTCACGTCGTCCGTCCGGGAGTAATTTACGAAGACGATGAGTTCACGGTTAGCTGTGGTCTTTTGCAACACCGCATTACCGCTTTCGGCTACCGCGTAGTAGAAAAAGACCGTTCAGGACGCTTTGACATCGAAAAAGCCAAAGCATTACAAATTCCTCCCGGTCGAATATACGGTCAACTCAAGCGGGGTGAAACAGTTACCCTGAACGATGGGCGAGTGATTGACGGCACCCAATTGTGTGGACCTACGGAAATTGGACGCAAAATTGCCTATTGTACAGACACAGTTTTTTGTGAAGGCGCAGTGGAATTGGCAGAGGATGCAGATGTATTAATTCACGAAGCGACCTTTGCCCATAAAGACGCAGACATGGCTTTTCAACGGTTGCATTCCACAACCACAATGGCAGCGCAAACAGCTTTAGGCGCAGGGGCGCATCGGCTGATTATGACTCATTTCAGTCCCCGCTATGCTCCTGGAAATCCTTTAGAGTTGAAGGATTTACTTCAAGAAGCCCGTGCTATTTTTCCTAATACAGATATGGCTTATGATTTTTTCACCTACGAAGTACCCAGAAGGCGGGAAGTGGAGTTAACTAAGGCGGGTGTATAAATTTAAAATTTTGGGCGTTGCTGAAGAGCGAATATGAAATTAAAAAATGATGTATCTTATAGCGATTTTCAGGTAAATAGACCACATTGTAGGGGCTATTCTGTGCTATGCCCCTACGCCTGGTTGTGGTTCAAACATATGAAAAACGCTGTAAACTCTTACTCTCTGCGCCTCTGCGCCTCTGCGTGAAGCAAATTCATATCTTGATTCAGCAACACAAAATTTTGGATGCCAATCTAAAATCTAAAATCTAAAATTAAATCAACCCAGTCATCAAAATTATCATTAACCCGTAGGGACGGGGAAACCCTACTGGCTGTAAAATCCACTCCTTCCGCCCCTACAGTAGTGGCTATAACAGGCAAACCAGCCTCTAACATTTCCAGAGTTTTCAGTTTAATACCTGCCCCCTTCAGTAAAGGAACAATGCCTATTTCCGCTTTCTGAAAAAATGGAGTAGGGTCTTCAACAAATCCAGTAACCACAATATTTTGGCTAGCGAGTCCCAAAACTTTTTTAGAAGGACTAGAACCGACAATATAAAGTTTGAAGTCTGGGTCTTTTTGCAGCAACTTATGAAAGCATCTCTGAACAAATGTAAGAATTGCTTGTTCATTTTCTGGTCTACTCATCGCTGCCCAAAATAGTAAGCTTTTGTTCTCTATTGTTTCTGTATGACGCTTTAATTGATAGATAAAATTACTAAGTTTTGGAGGTTTAATAACAATTTTTTCTTCAGGAATAGTAAACAGAGAAGTCAGGATATCGCTGTCTTTTTTAGATAGAACCCATAATTCATTTGCAGCGGAGTATATAGTCTTTTCATAGCGAAAAAGCCGAGCAACTTCAATCCCAAAAATAAGATTACTCTCTGCCTTTCTTAAAAAAGACTGAGAGACAACATCATGTATACTAATTACAGTTTTAGTCAACGTTGAGTCAATTTGCTGCTTGATAAAATCCAGATAAACCGCAGCATGAGAATATTCAAAATGAACTAGATCGTATGTATTTTTTGTCAATAAGTCTTGCAGTTTTTTGACAACTGCTGTTTGTAAACGCGAAGAAAACTTAAAAGGAATCTTAAAATGAGTTAAACAACTACTAACTTTGTCCAGTTTAGAAAGTGGATAAGTGTAAAGCTTCTCATCAAATGCCACTAAATCTCTAGCAGCAGTTATTTCAGCTTTATTAGCTACAACCACTACATCAACAGTTGCACCAGAAGTAGTGTAGTCTTCAAGATACCTTAAAGCTATCTTTTGCCCAGCTTGGGGATACTCATTTGTGGGAGCATGGGCTGAGATAAATAAAATTTTTGACATAGAACAACTACCACTTACCATATTCATCCGAAACTGGTTTGTTTATATATCTGGTGATAAAACCTTTAACTTTTCTGGCGGTTGGGGGTTTGAGAAAATACCTGGCGGGAATAGCAAATATTTCATTAAAAACCCATGCAATATAAGCTTTTCTGCGTTGAGAATTTAAATCTTTTGGTAAATCTTTTTCCCACTGTTTAGCCCCTTGAGTACTCACTCTCCAACACTCCTTAATTAACTTTGCTCTATCCCAAGGGTTAGCAGCAGAACTCATACCGTTCAGCGAGTAAGCAGCAAGGGGAGTATCAATATAATGAAACTTCATACCAGAGAGAAATAAACGCAAAATTGTGTCATAATCTGCTGCAAATTTATAATGTGAGTTATACAAACCAACTAAATCGTATGCTGATTTTTTAATAAAGCACGATGGATGATTTAACGTAAACCTGATTGGTAATTTCTCTAAAGTGCCTGGATAAAAAGTTGCAATATACTCTCCTTCAAAGTAGTTTTCTGTAGAAGAGTAAAGTACATCAATATCTGGATATGTGCTGAAATGTTGCTCTACTATCTTAATCGCGCCATCCTGATACCAATCATCGGAATTAATAATACCTATAATATCTCCTGTTGCACGGCTTACTCCTTTATTCATAGCATCATAAGCCCCTGCATCTGGCTCAGAAATAAATACATCTATATAATCTGCATACTTTTTAATTATTTCACAAGTTCCATCTGTAGAACCACCGTCAATGATGATATATTCTAGCTCGCAGCTTCTTTCTTGAGAAATAACACTCAATATGGTTTTCTCAATAGTTTTGTGAGAATTAAAACTTGGTGTAATGACTGATATTTTAAATGGCATTGACATAGTAATTAAAAAAGTATACTAATCTTTATCACTGGATTACAGTATTCCGAGGCTGGGATAGAAGTCTACTTTGTTTATCATCCTCAACTGATATTGCTAGAATACTGACAAAAAGAAAAGGGCTAAGCCCGTGGAATCCGGTATGCAGGAAGAGACAGAAAAATAAGTAAGGGAAAATAAACTTAAAATTTTCTCGGACGTAGTATCCGCTAACTACTCTTAAAATAACGAAGAAATAAAGAAGACCTATAGGAACGCCAGTATATGCAATCACTTCCAGAAAGGAGTTATGGATAATAGCACCAATTGGTCTAAAGACAGATTCATAGTCACCTCCATAGCCTTTTAAAGCCAAATTCCAATTATTAGAGTACGATTCAATTAACAACCGATTGGCTTCAAATCTCACTAAGTTAGATTTATCATTAAAGGAAAATAGGCGACTTGAACCTGTATCGTAAGCAATACCAACTTCTACATTGTCTAAATAATATTCTCCTACTAAAATCCCAATGAAATTAGAAACGATAAATAGCAAAGCAAAATTTATCCTACTTGCTATTTTGGCAAAGGGTTTTTCAAGTACAATAATTAAAAAGAAAAAAATCATACTGAGAAAATAATTTCGGCTAGCAAAAAGAACTATAGAGACTAAAGCTAGAAGAATACCTGGTTTAAAGTTTACCTTAACGCACAGAAAGAAAAATAGTAGCATGAATAGCCCAGAGATATTTGGATCTCCAACGCTTAAAGTTATCCGTGGACTACCATCAAACTGCACTAGTCTATATACTGTCATTTGGTAAATCATGGCACAAGTAGTACACCAACATAAGCCTATTAGATAGCTTCTTTTAATTGGAATAGGCTTAGTGCCACTAAAACCTAATGCTATCAAAGAGATTGGCAAACTATATCTGAATAATTGATAGCTGGAAAAATTAACGAAAGTCACTATCATAATTAAACATACAGTCAGGATATCCGCAATTAGCAACTTGCTTCTGTAATAAAAGAGTTGTAAAAGTAAAATAATTGTGAGTAAAGGCAGACATACCTTAGCATGTGGAAGCTGTAGTTCATAGGGAATGAGATATGTTACACTTATGCTGTAAAGGATGAGTCCGTAGACAAAGTAGTTTGTTTCTCCCTTCGTCATGTTTGCGTTGATATTCACTTTGTCGCCTCTACTATTTAATTAAGAAAGGTGTGCTTAAATGTCTTGCCGCTGCTGTGATACTTACTGATGACTTCTGCAAATAGCTTTGAGTAGCGTTGCGCTTGCAGTTCTAGAGAGAATTCTTTTTCTACTTTCTCACGAGCGCGTTGCCGCAAATGTGAAGAGCGATCGCTATCTGATAAAACCCAAGCGATACCAGCAGCCAAACTTTCCACCTCAAAAGGTTTAGCTAGGTAACCGTTTAAGAGGTGTTCAATCATATCAGGCATTCCACCAATGTCGAAAGCGACGCAGGGAGTTCCGCAGGCTAGCGCCTCCATTACAGTGTTCGGCAGATTATCTTGCACAGAGGGTGCAACAAAAACATCTGCCGCCGCATAAAGTAGCGCCAGGGATACATCATCGTTGAAGTTGCCCAAGTAGTGACACTTAAAGCCTAAATTGCTCTGCTCATCAAGTTGGGAAGCGCCAAATACAACCAGTTCAAGATTGTCTTTTTGCCCAGCTTGACTTAAGTTTTGTAACGCTGACTTCAGCAAGTGAAACCCCTTTCGCGGATTCCTAGTTGACTCAGCACCAAATAGAATTAGTTGCTTATTTTGCGGCAGATTGAGCCATTGGCGTGCTATTTCTTGCTTAATCGGTTTGTACCTTTGAATATCAATACCGTTGGGAATCACTTTTATGGGAAAGTTCTTGAATAAAGAACTTTTCCTAGCACAGTCAGCCAACCAAACACTCGGTGTCACAATTGTGAAGTTGAGCTGCTTCCAGGCTTTAGCTTTGCGTCGCCACACCCACCGTGACAAATCCTGCTCTTTCGAGCTGTGAAGTTGAATACATGCGCCACAGGAATTTAGATAGCGATCGCAATCCGAACTATATTGACAGCCTCCTGTAAACGCCCACATATCATGAAATGTCCAAACTAACGGTTTAGCAAATTTTGCCATGCTCTCAATTTGGACGTAGCCACAACTCCAATGAATGTTGATGATATCTGGAGATAATTGCTTTATCCTTGCATCAATTAAGTCAGGAAACCATTGTGGAGAAAACGTACCATAATCATGCTCAGGATAAAATTTGAGTGGTAAGTTATCTAAAGTGGGTCTCATCTGATTAATCCACTTTTCTAACTTGTTTTGTGGACCAATTACTGTACTGTCGTGGCTAAATTTGTATTGCACTAGCATTTGTGAGTCTACATTCCTCCCCCTTAGCCCTTTATGTAGACGAAACGCCGCACGAGCCGCTCCGCCAGTAATATCAAAAGTACTAAGGATTAGAGGATTCATTGTCAGACCACCTTAATTGATATTGCTCAGGAGACTTTTTGAGAACAAAAAACGTAACTATCAAATATTCCCATATCTTTGTCAGTATAGCTAGAAAAGTCCACTTTTGTTTCAAACCCAATATATTTCAGCAATTCAAATATATCAATTCCAAATGTTCTATATGCCAAAATCTGCCCCCGAATTTTGTCTCCATGATACTCAGGTGGTAAAAGATGAATATCTTGTTCACCAGAAGTATCTACACGAACGATAGTGGATTTGTCAAAATAACAAGGGACAGTAAAAATATGGTATCCGCCTAATTTTAAAACGCGATGCACTTCCCGAAAACCTTTTTCATGATGTCTTACATGTTCAAAAACATCTTCGGTCATGACAACATCAAACGCCTCATCTGCAAAAGTTAACTTTTCTAAATCTTGACAAAATACACCCTTGCGAATCTCAGTTCCTGGTTTAATTTCCGGACAAAAGCTAGAACAAGTGTATGTCGAGTAGTTATGTAATACTTTATAAATAGCATCATTCACATCCGCATTATAAATACTTAATTGCTGTGACTTAGGAATATCGGCTATGGAAGAGACACTTTTAATAACTTCATTAATAAGTATTTTGGCAACATGTCTTTTGCGTGATGAACTGCGACAAAAAGGGCAGTACATATTATTCCGAGCATTCTGGGAATCAATACAGACAAAAACTGTGATATTGCCACATATATTGCATTTCCCTAATTGATGGTATTTAAAATTTTTAATAGCTCCTTTTGCTGCATCGATAACTCTCATTATTTAGCCTCTATTAGTAAATTAAAAGTTATGCCATTTTTGATAATATTGGTTTTTCGGTATTTAAATTTAACTTAGTCCACAACCGCAGATGCTCTCAGCCAGCTTTGGTATTATAAATCAGATTTTTCAGCCAATATTATAGCGGTTATCATCCAGATGAAATACAATTTTATCTGTGTTTATCCGTGTTAATCTGTGGTTCCTTAATTCTTTGATGTATTGTACTCAAAGAGTGAACCGCTATATTTCCTTGTTTAGTTTTAGTACGTTGTGTAAATCTAATAATATAAGTTATCTATTGTTTAATTTGCATTTAGGTAGGTTTAATTGGATACTCAAAAAATTATATATCCATTAGTAGCTTTTTTACAGTTTGTCCAGCCACTGACCAGTTTAAACGAAGCTGATACTCATTAAAGGAGGAAAATGCTAACTTTTTATACTCCGAATATTTAGCAAACATCTGTAATATATATTTACAATATTCAGTCGGTTCACTATTTTTCTCAAAGAGTTTACCGTTCACATCAGCTTTGACTATTGTAGGAATACCACCAACATTGGTGGTTATACAGGGAACGCCAAAAGAATTAGCTTCAGCCAAGACATGTGGGGAGCAGTCCGCAGTAGTAGGCAAAATCAAAAAGTGAGATTCAGATATGACTTTTTCAAGTTGCTTTTTGCCCTCTTTAGTCAGCTTGCTGATGAAACCCAAAGGCTTAATAAAGAAAGGTAATAACTCATCAGTTACAGGTTGACATCCAACAATTGTTAGTTCAGTCTTCAGCCCTGATTTATTTAATTCTCTGGCAACTTCCAAAGCTACATTTCCACCTTTCCTAAACCAGTCAGCACCCAAAAATAAAAGTTTACACACATTCGTGGGTCTAGATTCAATCATACTTTTAATATCATCAACATTTTTATTGCTTTCTATATTTGCTCCGAAAGGTACTACTTTAATCTTAGATTTATCGACATTATAATTTTCAATAGCTGTTTTTGCAGCCCATTCTGATGAATATATAGCTAATTTACACTTCTGTAAAGCCGCTTCTTCCATCGCATTTCCATTTTTAATAGTTTCCTGGCAAAGATTACTAAATTTCGGATAAAAATCTATCATGCCGGCAAAGTTAGAATCAGTCCAAAAAGCCATAGGGCGATCGCATTCCAGATAAGATATCGGAATAGTGCCTGGACTAAACACTAAATCAGTATTTATTTGAGATAACTTCTTAGCAACCTGCTTGCTATATTCTTTAAGAATAAAAGGTTCTCTATCTCTTAGATATCTTTTATTCAGAAGCTGTTTATATAAATAAACCTTGCTTTTAAATAATAACGAATACCTTTCTTTTAAAGGACAAATATACTCAAGTGGTATGGATTGCATTTCCAAAGCCTGAGCTATGTAGTAACCCAACCCGGAAAATTGTCTAACATCCATAGCATCATAGGTACTCACATAAGCTATCTTCATAATCCTACCTCTATATTGGTTGGAAGCTAGCAGCACTATTCTGAGCAATCTCTACTGAAGTACCATGCACCACTGACGAATGTTGACCTTTGGAAATTAGCCATAGCTTGGAGAGTAAATGTGTTTACGTCATGCTTTACAATCCAAAATGGGTGTGACTACGAAGAAGAACAGCAACAGCCGGAAAACGCGCTTATGAGAATTGTTGTTAATGGTATGTCACTTAAGTTGCTAGTTAGAGAAATGTCTGCTATCGAGTTATAGCAAAGATGAAAGCAGACTCGTTGAAGAAAAATTTTCAGCAGGTAACTGCATAAATTGATTTCCATAAACCCTGTAGTCATAACATCTACAAGTCTGTTTTACTCCCAATAGCTTGGAATAGTTCATTCGTGAAGCGCATAAATAGCAATAATTTGAGCAAACATCATCTCCTCGTCCCTGGATATCTGCCCAGTCAAGTTAAGAAAATCTTATCTCCATCTAAATTTAAGCCACTACGGAGTGGCTTCAATCATTAAGAAGCGAACTATCTGTCTTTAGCAATAATAGATTTATATATACGAGTAAGTCAACTTGTTTTCCGTAAATTCTCGGTTAATTTTACAAAATCTTTAATTTTGACACTCAATTTATCCTCTAAATTACGTAATAGAAAAATATTATGTATATAAAAATACTATTTTTTTCTAGCTAATACTTGTAATTATTCAGGCAATGCTCCCTCTCTTCTCCTCGGCTGTATTTGCTGTATCTGCCTTGTGCTACTGCGAATTCAGTGGCGATCGCCCCACCTATAATTATCGGATAGCCTACAATAATTTCGATTATTTTTATACATAGTAATAAAAATATAATACTTATACTTCTTAATAATACAAATAAGTTAATTATTTTAAGTAAAATTACACTTAATTATGTATAAAAAATAAAAAAATAATTATTGTAGAAACAAAATCTTGATTAGTAAGGACACCCAAAAAATGTACGCGGAAAGTAGACTAACTCATTATAATCACGAATCGCGTTAACTGAAATTGAAAATAATTTCCGCATAAATAGCACATAGCAAATGTTGTAGCATTTGTTCGCAAAATTAATTATAACTTTTGGTTGATGTCTTCTAGTGAATATCGTCTAGGGTTGGAGGTACTGGTAATATATGTTAAACTCTCTTACTCAGGTGGGAACTTAAATTTGAGTGTTATTTCTGAGAGGCTTCAAGATTGACTTTAGTTCTTTATTTGCAGCAAAGATTACACAAGTGAAAGGAGGAGTTTCTACTTTTGGCAGTTGTTAACTTGCTTTTGAAGATAACTGACGCCCAACCACATAGGCTCTCATATTAGAGCAATAAACAAAACCTGAAAAGCAAGATGTAGGACTTGTTATCTAAAAATTAGGAGATGCCTTATTTGTTCTTTTAGTTACAACCTTAGTTAGTGTTTTGGATGCTTATAGCAATAGATAATTCTGCATATAGGCTGTGTAAATAATTTAGTTAACAGTTTGTCTGTGGAGCAGATAATAATCGCGTTTACACAGACGGGGATTTATAAGATGACACTCAAAGCTGATGTAACGTTTATAACTGTTTCTTACAACTCTGCCAAAACTTTAAGAGGTGCAATTGAATCGTGCTTAACAGCAGTTGAGGTGTGCTATCCACACACAGGTAGAGTTGTAGTCTACGATAACGCTTCTAAGGATAGCTCTCCGCAAATTCTAGATGATTTTGCCAAACGATATCCAGAGACGTTTATAGGTATTAAAGGTGAGCAAAATTTTGGATTTGGTAAAGCTAACAACAAAGCAGTTGAAGCTTCACCAAGCAAAATGTATGTGTTAGTCAATCCTGACGTGACATTTAAACCTGAGGTAATTACCCAGTTGTCTGCAACTTTGAACTCAGCCAAGGATATTGCGATCGTTTGTCCAAAACTACTTTACCTAGATCAGTCAGTTCAACCCTCGATTCGCAGATTTCCCACCTTTACCTACTTATTACTCAAGCATTTATTGGGCGAAAATTTGCAAAAATTAGTACATCCCTTCGATTACTACTATGCCCAAATGCATCTACCTGAGAAAGTTGTTGAAATCAACTGGGCAATCGGAGCATTCATGGTGGTATCAGGAGAGTATGTGGCGAAGTATGGTTTGTTTGATGAACGGTTCTTCCTCTATTTTGAGGATGTGAGTTTATGTGTAGATGCATGGCAGAACGGATATAAAGTTTTGTTTCACCCCAAGGTGTCTGCACTGCATTTGTATCAGCGGAAAAGTACCAGTTCAAAGTTCAACTACTTGACATGGCTACATATGGCTTCAGCACTCAAGTTTTTTGCCAAATACAGACCCGATAAAAAGCGCTGGAAATTAATCATATGGCTGCTTAATTTGAATTCAAAATTGCAATCCGCGCTGCGGTTACGAAAATCAAACATACCTCAAAGAGTGGAAAAGAACTTTGTATCTGTAAAGTAACGAAGTGAAAAATTGCTATCAGTTTTACTGCTGAATATTTGAGAATCACAACTCAGAAATATCTATGCAAATTGCGTTGCCTACTCCAATCCGCCGACTGCTCTTAACCACAAAATTTTGGCAAGAGAACTATCTAATTTTGCGGGCGTTCAAGCCCTTTGCTCGAACTGCAACTTTAGCTGTGTTATTCACACTATTGGGAGCGGTTTTGGAGGCAGGTGGAATTGGTCTGATTGCATCTTTGCTTCAAGGGTTAACAAATCCCAGTCAACCACCTTTACATACTAAAATTGACTGGTTCGATATCTGGGTGTTGGGAACGAAAGCTACTGCTCAAGCGCGAATATACCGCATATCTGGTTTGATTTTAGTCACGGTTTGGATACGCGCTATCTTCAGCTATTTGGGGCGTTATTGTGCCAAGCTGTGTGAAGTTTCTTTAATAGATACTCTTCGTAAGCGGCTGTTTGAGCAGTTTCAAAGACTCAGTTTGAGTTATTACACGCAAAGCCGTTCTGGAGAACTGATTAATACGTTTTCTAGTGAGGTTGCTTATATTAGTTATGCTTTTAATGAAGTAATTAACTTTGTCACCAAAGGCTGCATCATTCTGGCATACGCGATCGCCATGTTTGTCATTTCTTGGCAACTAACTTTTGCTACAGTACTTCTGTTCAGCTTGCTGGCTGTAGTAGCTTCAAATTTAGTTCGGCGCGTTCGGGAAGCCAGCTTTGAAATGACAGAGGCAGGTGGGGAGTTGACCTCAAAAGCCATAGAATTTATCAGCGGAGTTCGCACTGTGCAAGCTTTTTGGACTCAAGACTTTGAAAGCAAACGTTTTGAGCAAGTAGCTAACAGGTTTGCCAAAGCTTGGATTAAAGCTTCTGCATTCAGCGGGGTTGTTCAACCATTTGTCGAAGCAGTTGCTACGACAATTTTAATTGCAATGATTCTCGTGGCAGTCACAACCCTTGTATCTAGTGGTAGCCTGAATGTAATCTCGTTATTAGCTTTTCTGTTCGCCCTGTTTCGCCTCCTGCCAATTATTGCTCATATGAACAGCTCTTGGGGCATAATTGCCATGCATTATGGGTCGGTGAGAAATGTCCACGAGATGCTGAGGACTGATAACAAGACTTACTTGAGCGATGGTGAAGCAGAGTTTTCCAGCTTAAAACGCGCGATTGAATTTGTTGGTGTGGACTTTGGCTACGACGACAGCAAGTTAGTATTACAAAATATTACGCTGACAATCGAACGCGGTCAGATGGTGGCGCTAGTGGGAGCTTCTGGTTCTGGTAAGACAACCTTCGCCGACTTGCTTGTGCGCTTCTACGATCCAACCGCAGGCAAAATTCTGATTGATGGCGTGGACTTGCGGCAGTATAAGCTGGGTTCATTGCGTGCCAAACTTGCTGTAGTCAGTCAAGATACTTTTATTTTTAATACGTCTGTTCGCAACAACATTGCTTATGGCTTAGAAGGTGTGGACAATGCGGCAATTGAGGAAGCCGCGAGGCAGGCAAATGCCCTGGAATTTATTTTAGAGATGCCGGAAAAGTTTGATACTCAACTAGGCGATCGCGGAGTGCGTTTGTCTGGCGGTCAACGCCAGCGGATTGCGATCGCGCGCGCGCTGCTACGCAACCCAGATATTTTGATTCTCGATGAAGCAACCAGCGCCCTCGACTCGGTTTCCGAACGCTTAGTTCAAGAGTCATTAGAAAAACTTGCAGTCGGACGGACAGTGATTGCGATCGCCCATCGACTATCTACCATTTTTAGGGCAGACAAAATTGTCGTACTTGAGCAAGGTCGCATTGTGGAACAAGGAGGATACCAAGAACTATTGAAACAGGGTGGCAAGTTCTGGCAATACCACCAAATGCAGCATGAATTAGGACAAGTAGGCTCTAATTAAACACAAATTTACTTTATATTGTCAGTTGCAATAACTTCATCATCTCTTAGGAGAGATTTATCCTGTTAATAAATGAGAATTTTTGGCAATTATCTGATTATATTCTCTCTATAATAATTTCTACATCAAGTCTAAAAAATTTTTTTGGCAAATTTGCTCATGAGTACTGCTGTCGTCTTCATAATATTTAACCGACCAAACACTACGGAAAAAGTGTTTGAAATGATTCGTCAATTTAAACCTTCCCAGTTGCTGGTAATTGCTGACGGTCCTCGCCCTCACTTTCCTGCTGATGTAGAAAAATGTCTTGCTACCCGCAAAATTATTGAGCAAGTTGATTGGAATTGTCAAGTACTTAAGAACTACTCTGATAAAAACTTAGGTCTTAAGCGGCGGATATCAAGTGGTCTAAATTGGGTGTTTGATCAGGTGGAGGAAGCAATTATTCTCGAAGATGATTGTTTACCTCATCCCAGCTTTTTCCCATTTTGTGAAGAGTTATTAGATAAGTATCGGCACGACCAAAGAATTATGACCATCTCTGGAAACAATTTCCAATTCGGTCGTAGGCGTACTGAGTATAGCTATTACTTTTCTCGCTATGCCCTGATTTGGGGTTGGGCAACTTGGCGACGAGCATGGCAAGACAATGATATTGATATGAAGCACTGGGTTTCCGTCAGAGATGGTAATTGGCTTAGAGACATTCTTGATGATTCTAGAGCAGTTAAATACTGGTCTAGGATTTTTCAAAATTGTTATGACGGGAAGATTAATTCATGGGCTTTTACTTGGACTTTTACTTCTTGGATTCAACATGCTTTAAGTATTCTGCCGAATGTCAACTTGGTTTCCAACATTGGTTTTAGTGCAGATGCTTGTAATACAAGAGATATTTACAGTCCGTTTGCTAATCATCATACTGAAGCGATGGAATTTCCCTTAAATCACCCACCATTTAGAGTTCGTGATGCACAAGCAGACAAATTTACACAGCGAACTCTCTTTGATATAGGTTTGATGTCGAAAGTGAGAAGCAAAGCCAAAAAAGTTTTGAGTAATTTGCATCATTAGCTGTGCTATTTCGTCAGTTTTAACCAGAGAATTTGCACCCTCAAAAAATATTCTGCCAATTTGGTCTGCCATTCAGGGAAGAGTATGTCATATTGACATAAATGTAGGCGGCGTTGTCATACTGAATGATAAAATTTTTACAACTTCAGGTTTTATAGAGCATGTATGGCAGCAGATATTGGTTAATGGAATAATTGATAATTAGACCTCTTGCAACTATGCTTGAGACTATTTAAAAAAATATACTAACTGATGAAATGTTTAGCTGGTTACAGAATAATTAGAATAGGAGGGAGATTATAGCGATCGCCTGCATTATCAAGAGCATAATTTTTGACTTTTATCATCTAACAAAAGGAAGAAATAATACTGAGTTAATTAATTTACATATAGCTAAATTTTTGGCTAGGAATCATAAAGCATGTTGTATCGTCTATAAATTCAGTAAAATTCATTTACCGAAAGTTTTCTCATCATCTGGTAGTTATAGTGTTTCGATATTAGAGGACTTTGATAGTGGCTAACACTGGTCTGAATCTGGGGCAACTGGTTACTACTTCCCCCCAAGGCGCGGTTGACATCAGACAACTATCTACAATTTTGTTTCGCCGACGCTTTCTCATCTTCGGTATTTCTTGCGTAGTTATGTCCGTTGCCAGCATTTTGGCTGTGATAGCAAAACCGACATACCAAAGCTCTATGCAAATATCAGTAAGTTCCAATTTATATGAGGGCTTACAGTCAAAAAATATTCCGGCAAATGGAGATAGCCAGTTTACTGATCCAAATTTTCAGGTGGTTGATTACACCGCTCAGTTGAGGTTAATGCTGAGTACCAAGCTTATACAGAAAGCTGTAGATTTGCTGCGTCCTGATTATCCAGATATCACAGTAGAATATATCATCGGCAAGAAGGGTAAACAGAAGGCGAAACAAGATTATCTGGTTGTGAACCAACTAGAGGCGGGGACAGGAGTTAATAAGGTTCCCAGTCAAGTATTTGAAGTCAGCTTCAAAGACCATGATCCGGTTAAAGCAGAAAAAGTCCTTCAAGCCCTAGAAAAGGTCTATCAAGATTACAACAAAGAGCAACAAAAGCAACGTTTAAATAAAGGGCTTTCTTTTGTGAACGAGCGCCTACCCACAATTAAACAGGAGGTGATTCAATCGGAGAAAAATTTACAAGAGTTTCGGCAGAAAAATAAATTACTCGATCCAGAAGTACAAGGCAAAATCATTCTGGAGTCTCTGGCAGATAATCAAAAGCAGCTACAAAGCACTCGCGCACAGCTTCAAGACGTGCGAGCTCGCTACAATAATTTGCAGCGAAAAATGGCAGCCTCACCCCAAAACGCCCTCATCTCCTCGCGTCTGAGTCAGTCAACCCGCTACCAAACGCTGCTAAATGAGATTCAAAAGACGGAATTGGCTCTGGGTCAAGAGCGGCTGCGCTATACAGACACCTCCCCAATGATAGAAAAACTGAGGCAGCAACGCCAAAATCAACTGGCGTTATTACGGCAAGAAGTTGGGCGATCGCTCGGAGACAGAGCTCCCTCATCCCCCGCTACAGGAAAATCACTATTGACACAAGGGCAGCTGGGAGAAGTTGACCTAAAACTGGTAGAAGAATTAATTGCGGTGCAAACAACTTCTATCGGATTAGTTGCGAATGAAAAAAGTTTAACTGAGTCAGAACAGCAACTCCGCTCAGAGCTAAGCAGATACCCAACTTTAATCGCACAGTACAACCGTCTGCTGCCAGAAGTGGAAACTAATCGCAAAACACTTGAACAACTTCTTCAGGCGCAACAGTCTTTAGGACTGCAAATTGCTCAGGGAGGGTTTGATTGGCAAGTCTTGGAAGAACCCCAGATGGGAACCTATTTGGGTAGCGGCAGATTATTACGTTTAGTTGGGGGAGCGGTAATAGGACCGATTTTAGGTATTGCAGTAGCCCTGATTTGGGAAATGTTTAATGATGCAATTTATTCTTCACAAGAGTTAGAGAAGCTGACAAACCTGCGCTTACTGGGGAGAGTGCCAAGATTATCGCCGCCGCGAATGAAAAACCGGCTCCCAAGTAGGTTTTTGAATGGAAGGGGAAGCTTACCTCCCTCTTCGATAGATGCGATGTATCGTGACAAGCCGCGTGGCGTCTACGCCCGGTTGCCTTTCCACGAAACTCTGGATATGATCTATCAAAACATTCAAATATTAAAGTCTCCCTTTCCCTTCAAGTCCCTGATGGTGACTTCAGCACTACCTGGGGAAGGCAAAACAACCTTAGCCCAGGGGCTGGCGGTGAGTGCAGCTCGGATGCATCGACGAGTTTTACTGATTGATGCCAACCTGCGGAATCCTCGCCTACACGACATCCTGGAACTCTCGAATGACTGGGGACTATCTCTTTTATTAGTCGATGAGACAAATACACCCGTTCCGGATTACATCCAGCCGATTCACCCCGCCATAGATGTTTTGACGGCAGGACCCACACCAGAAGATACAGTGAAGCTGCTGAGTTCTCGGCGCATGAAAGAACTAATCGAGTTTTTTGAGCAAACCTATGATTTAGTGGTGATAGATGCTCCACCAGTTCTAGGTACGGTAGATGCCAGGATTGTGGCAACCTACTGCCATCAGATTGTGTTAGTGGGACGGATGGGTCAAGTGACCAGAACTGAATTAATTCATGCTACAGACATTTTGAGCAAATTGAATGTGGTTGGCATCATCGCGAATGAAGCGAAAAATTCTGCCATTTAAGTAGAACCAATTCGCGCATTTCCTGTTAGAGTCAGTTTACCGCCTGAGAATGTGGTGCGATAGCCGAAGAGTCTTAAGCTTTCCTTCTCCTGTCGGAGACGCTGCGCGTTCCGTGTCGCTGCGCGAACGCTTATCGCGTTTGTTTAAGGTTGCAGGAGAATGAATGTTGCCTGTCGGTACGGGATTTGCCAGAAATAATGCACTAAGAGAAACTAAGTTAGCCCCACCGATGCAAGATAATCGTATTTCCTTTTTCGCGATCGCCGCCGTTCACAATTTTTGAACATCTGGCGGAAATAAGATGATTATTGAGAATCAGACTGGTTTAGATCATCCATTTTCATTGCCCCAGTTCACAAATGCCAATCAGCTACGTATAACAACAGCAACGAAAAACCCCACGCCAACAACGTTGCAAGTGCAGGGCAGTTCATCTATATTTAGTGAGGTGGAAATGCTATCTCCGGGAAACTACTGAAAAGTACAGATGTAAAGATATACAAATGTAAATTGATTATCAGCATGAAGTTACAACTGTTATTAGGCTCTTTATTTTCCCAGATTAAAGTTCGCCATTGGTGGATAAGCATCCTCTTTTGGATTGTTTTGGTAGCCCCATCTCAAGCATCTGTAATTTTGCGCGTGGCAATTGAGAGGGGGGTTAATCAGGTAAAAGTCGGTAGTTCCACAACTGCGATCGTCAAGGATGGTTCTGGTCGCACTCTGGGACAGTTGCCGGAAAAGAGTGCCTATTATGCCCAAGCGATTCCTGGGGGAGTTGCTTTGGATAGGTGGCGGTCTGGTTTATTTTGGATTGAGCCAACAGGTAAAGGATTCGTTTATATTGGCGATCGCTGGTATCGAGGCAGAACTCTCGTTGTCCCCACAGATAAAGGCTTAGCCGCCGTTAACTGGGTTGATATAGAAGAATATCTCTATAGCGTCATCGGTGGCGAAATGGATGCCAACTGGCCCCTAGAAGCCCTAAAAGCACAGGCGATCGCAGCGCGTACCTATGCCCTCTACGAACGGGAAAAACAGCGCAATAATCCCATTTATGATGTCGGCGATAGCCCCGACCGCTGGCAGATTTATAAAGGCGTGGTCAGTGAATCTTCGGGCACTTACGCCGCAGTAGATGCCACAGCCGGGCAAGTACTTACTTATAAAAACCAAATTATTCTTTCAGTTTTCCATGCTTGTTCTGGCGGACACACTGAAAACGTCGAAGATGTTTGGGGCAGTAGGGAGCCTTACCTGCGTGCTGTTCAAGACTTCGATCAAAATGTCAGCGAGTGCAATTGGGTGAAAACTTTCTCAAGCGCGCAAATTAGCGCGATGATTCCTGGGGTGGGTAAAGTCAAAGATATGCTTCCAGAGACATTTTCCCCTTTCCGCAGCGTTACAGCCTTGAAAATTGTCGGCGACAAGGGTACTAAAGTGCTACAGGGCGAAGAGGTGCGTACTGCTTTAAAGCTTAAAAGTACTCGCTTCAATGTCAGTAAGGGAACAGATGGTAGTTTTGTACTTCAAGGGCTGGGCTACGGTCATGCTTTAGGCATGAGTCAGTGGGGGGCGTACAATTTGGCTCGGCGAGGAGCCAACTACCTGCAAATTTTGGGGCATTACTACCAAGGCGTAGCCCTAACGCCAATTCGAGCAAAATAATGGCAAAGGGGAGTGTCCGAGTGGAGGAATTATTCTCCCTATCCCC
>CAXTNZ010000006.1:0-11657 GCA_964245695.1 uncultured bacterium
GGAGTAAGGGGAGCAGGGGGAGCAGGGGGAGCAGGGGGACAGAGGATCAGAGGTACAATTGCATATAATGCGAATTTTGGCAATAAAACACAGAATGAGATTGTAGAAGCGCAGGGGTGGGTGGTGGATGCCAATGGCGATGTTACCTTAGTCGCGCAAGCACCGACTGCTACGCCTCATTCTTCGTGGTTGACTTCACCATCTTGCCCCTAAGAAATCGGGTTTTTCTGGCAATAATCCTTTCATCCCAAATTTCCTTAAAGCCAATTTCCTACCAGCACAAAGGGTGCCCAGAAATATGGACGTTTTTCTTGAGCAAAAACAGCTAGTTGGGCGCGCTGGAGTGCTTCGGCTTTGTTCACCCCAGCTTTTAACTCTGTGTAGAAATGACTCATGAAATCAGCGGTGTAGTGATCGTCTACTGACCACAATGTTGCTAGTGTACTGCGTGCCCCTGCTTGTACAGCTACTCCAGCTAATCCTAAAGCAGCTCGCTTGTCTCCTTCAGCAGTTTTGCAAGCACTGAGGACGAGTAATTCAATGTTGCTAGATTGTATGAAGTCGCTAACTCTTAGTAACTTATCAAAGTCCTTGACTTTCAGCAGTTTATCCCAGGTGAGAATAAAGGTTTGTTCTGGATTGGAACTAAACTCGCCGTGAGTTGCAATGTGAACTACTGAGAAGGCAAGCGATCGCAACTGATTTTGCAGGTTCTTTTCGGTAAACTGTTGATTGAGAAGTTCTTCACTTTTGGGTACTTCAGACTGAATACGCTGCAATTCTCGTCCGACGTTTTCCAGTCGGGCAAATTCTCTGCCATCAAAAAAGCGTTTTTCGTCTACTCCAGCAGTTAAGGCATTTAATCTTACTTTTTGCAACGGTTTGGGGTCCAGGAGTTGCAAACCTGGGGTTAAGGCGATCGCATACTTCTCCATCAGATATTTCTGCTGTTGTTTGTCAAACAGAACCCCCATCGGGATATTCCGCAACTCACCATCTAATACAAACACTAAGGTTTTGATGCCAAAGCCAGCTAACTCAGCTTCAGCTGGTCGAATTAACCAGTCATATATCTGTTGCGACTGCTGCTTCACTACAGCAGTGCGGGTTACATTCACTAAATATTTCCTCAAGTCTGCTACAGTGCTTTCAACTTTATCTTGGGCAATTACAGTTTTGTAGTGGCGCAAGTCTTGGTTAGGCAACTTGAGAATTACATCCAGGCGGTCTGGTAAAATAATCGGATAGATAACTGCTGCTCGTTGGTCTTTTTTATCAACCACCGGGTCAAGTTCTTGTTTGGGATTTAAACAGGCTGAGCGAAAAAAGTTATCTAATTCTGCCAATTGCAGCGATTCAATTACATAACGAGCTTGTTTGAGATTGTCTAGATTGGGTGCGGAGTAAGCCTTGGATCGCAACAGCAATTCCACTAATTCGCGATACACAGGTTCGACACTTTCGCGGAAGGAAAACTGAATGTCTGGATTAATGGCGACTAAATCGCGACGCAGAGACTGAAGGGTTTTGAATGCTGCATCATAGTAGGCGATCGCTTCTTTAATATTTCCCTGCTGTTTGAGTAAACGTCCCATTTGCCATTGCCATTGATAAGCAATGTCTGATGCATTCATACTTTGGGCGATAAACAAAGCTTTCTGCGATACAGTTTGGGCATGGGAAAATTGTCTTGTTTTTTCATACAACTCGCCGAGAGTACCCAAAGCATAAGATTCTGCTCGCTTGTCTTGCAAGTTTTGCGCCTCTTTGATGGCTTTCGCTAGTAACACGGCTGAGTTTTCAGGGCTGATATCACTTTGGACTTTGCTCAAATTCTGGGCAAAATTAACTTTGGCATAAACTGCCATGCGACTGGGAGGCAAGTTGTTAATTTCAGATTGGATTTGGGAAGACAACGCCAAGGCATCGGGAATTCGCTTTATCTGTATAAGTAGACTAAGTTGATTTAGCTGCGCCTGAATGCGCGTGGTAGAATCAGCAGATGCATCTGTGGATTGCTGATAGTAATTTAGCGCAGCTTGAGTATCTTGCTGGGCGCGGGCTGTGTTCCCTAAACTGAATAGAGCCTCACTGACGATTTGATTTGATGACGAGGCTTTTGCCAGTGCTAAACTTTGCTCCAATACTTGTCGGGATTCATTTAAATCACCGATTACTTGCAAAACGTTGCCAAAGCTCAGCAGTTGTGCGGCTACCAAAGGTGAGTTTGGTTGGTTTTTCAGGCTTTGCTCTACCTCTTTTAAAATCTTATTGCTGTAGCGGTAATTCCCCAAAGCTTGCAAAGCTTGAGCGAAGTTAATGCGGTTACGGGTGAATGCAGAGCGATCGCCTATTTGTTGATAAATATCAGCGGCTTTTTGCCAAGTAGTTAGTGCCTCTTGGGCTTGTCCCTGTGCAAATTGTAATTTTCCTTGCACATCTAAAGTTGCAGAGAAGATCGCCGAACGCTGTTTTGAATTATCCAAATTTTGTAATAAATTGAGACTTTGGGCGATCGCTTTTTCAGCCTCAACCCACAAGCCAAGTTGCTGATAAGCTAAGGAGAGATTGCTCAAGCTCATCGCTTGTCGCAAATTATCTCCAGAGGCTTTAAAAGTAGCAGCAGCCTGTTGCAAAACTTTGACTGCTTCAGCGAACTGTCCTGCATCATAATGTGTTTTACCTTGTTGCACAATATCCAGCGCTTTCTCCTGGCTGCTGGTTACATTTTGCACAGGATAATTGACAGGGTGAGCTTTTACCAAAACAGGTGATACTGCTATACACACAAGCGCAGTCATAAGCGCCAGTATGAATTGAGCCATCCAACTTCTACTTGAGTGTTTAGATTTCAAAATTGATTTTAGAGTATGGAAAAATACAGGCTGTTTTCTTGCCATGTTCTTTCCCTGCGAGTGTAGATATTTGATGGCTACGAAAGCGCGTTTATTTAGGCGATCGTGTTCAATTTAGTTCAACAATTAAAACGACCTGATATTGTCATGTGTTTGGTCTAGTTTTTTGGTGCACAGCGCGGCGTAACCGCGCCAGTGCTTGTGACAGTTGCGCTCATTCCTGGATTTACTTTATAAATAGCCTTTAATCTTGAAATTAAGGAATCCCAAATAATCCAATTGTCACTTTGCTCTCTGTCTAGATGTTCAGAATATCCAAGCCGCGCGTGCGTGCCAGCTAGAGAATAAAGGAAGGTTAAATTATCAGTTTGTTGCTGAACCTCGGTAAATTCGGTTTATTTGCTCTTTTGAAAGTCGTGTCATTGGAAACCTTTGATGCGGGTCAAAGATAAGTTCTTGACGCTGTTCAACTGCCATTTGTTCAGAAGAAGTGTTATTTATTGTGCTATTATTATTACTATTATTTAATAACTCTTCAGTAACTAGCGTATAATCGATTTCATCCGCTTGAACTTGACTTTGAGGCAAGACATAAGCATGACTTTCGGGGTCGAAGGCTAAAATTTCTCCTTTCTCAATGTTGTAAATCCATGCGTAAATGTTTAGTTGCCCAGTGTACAG
The DNA here is from genome assembly GCA_964245695.1 of uncultured bacterium. Taxonomy (GTDB): domain Bacteria; phylum Cyanobacteriota; class Cyanobacteriia; order Cyanobacteriales; family Nostocaceae; genus Hassallia. The sequence continues at coordinate 3,537 of CAXTNZ010000006.1, forward strand.
CTTTGAGCGAATAACTGGATAAGTCCGCAAATTTTCAATTTGAGTCAGTACATTTTCGGCAATTACAATTTCTAGTAGTTCTTCCCCCTGGTATTGGCTGTAATGGTCTTTTACCAATCGTCGGGTTGCCTCTGCATACTTTAACCAATCATGCACAAGCGGCATTTCCTCTCGCAAGCTGTTTAACTTCATCAGCCCTTTCATCGCACCGCAATGTGAGTGACCGCAGACAATAATTTGTCGAATATCTAAAGCTTGCACGGCGTATTCAATTGTGGCACCTTCACCGCCGTTGGTTGCTCCAAATGGCGGAATAATGTTGCCAGCATTGCGGATAACAAACAATTCACCTAAGTTGGCTTGCGTAATTAGGTTTGGGTCTATACGCGAATCTGAACAAGTAATAAACAACACTCTGGGTTTTTGACCAAGAGATAGTTGTTCAAAGAGTTCTTGATGTGTGCTAACATAGTTAGCCTTGAACTCGCGCAAACCCTTAATTAATTTCTTCATCCAGCTAACCTTTGACTTAGAGAGGCAGTATCATAAATTTTCTCTGTTGATACTTACTGTAGTATAAAAGTGTTATCAATTTTATCAATTCGTTATTAATGGTTAAAGTACTTTCTCTAGTACATAGAACATTTCTTCTATGTGGTGGTGCTAGCATCCTACCGCGCTTCGGATTATCAGGATTGGCTGACACTGGGGATGGCATTTCATGCGGTGGATAAATCCCTGTTAACAAAGTGGGATAAATGCAGCCAGCAGTCGGACAAATATAAATCTGGTGAATGCGATCGCTCTTGGTTCTTCAGTAAACTTTGCGATTTTCATGCACATCCTCTAACAAAAAATGGCTATCACTCTCTAACAATTGCCAAAATATTCATAGCCAATACTAAGCTGGAATTATTAAAAATTCGTTGTGCCAGCCATGAATTCCCATATTGCTCACAACTGATTTGCTAATTTAGAGTTCAAAATTTTCTCTGACGCTGAGATTTTCCAGGCTGACTTCGATACTAAAGCGTTTGCCCCGTTCGCCTTTAAAAGGCTTGAGTTGAATGTAATTATCTTGACCTCTGGCTTCGACTTGCTGAAGATTTTTCCCCGCTTTAGATAACAAGGTAACTTTGATATTAGGTGGCAAATACTTTTCTCCACCCGTGGGATGTAATTGTGTGTAAATACACAGTTTTTCATCGGTTTCTTCTGTGATATTCACTAATAACGCCACAGTTTTATTTCTTAGTTGCATCCCCAAATCAATTAGTTTTGCTCGCTTTGTAGCCACCTCAATATTTCTGGTACTGAAAGCTAAATTTGCTTCTGGACTAATAAGTGTGTCAATAGCTTGCCAGCTTTCGTCAATGACACCCTGTAACCATTGGCTTAATTTAGTTGTGGTTTCCTGTAGGTATTCCAATAAGCTTTCTTCAACTTTTGTCTCTGTGGCTACAGGTAAAGGGATAGCTGTTGGTGACAAAAAACGAGAGTAGAACAATAGGTGATTTGGTTCTGGATCAAATTCTGCCAGCGGTAGCCGATAAATATCGTCTCGTGGTTGTAATTTGACTCTGCTTATATAATTAGCTAGTTTGTCATAACGCCCAAAGCCTCTAATAATAACTTCTTCCTGCTCTTCTAATACCTCAACTGCTACATAAAAATGAGCCGCCAATTCTGGTGTTTCAATAACATCTGTTGGTAAATTCACCTCTTCATCTAGTAGGTTTTCAGTAGCAATCAGACAAACTTTAAACTCACCAACTTTGAGATAGCTGACAGTTCCTGTTACATTGGTATCTCGATTGATTGGTTGCTGTGGGCTACGTGAACTTAGCCATTGTTCAAAGCCAAGCTGCCCTAATACATTCAGATATGTTTGCCATCGCTGCGCTTCATTAGTGACGCGATCGCTAATTGCTCTTGCTTGTTCAAAATGTTCAGATTCCAACAAAATCACTTCCGGTAGCAACAGTCTCAAATCAGTTGAATTAGCTTGGGCATTAAGCATCTTTTTACTCCTTATGCTGATTTCTATTTGTTATTTAAATTGAGGCGAAGTTCCTGTGCATATAAGCTGTCCATAGAACGGCTTCTTCCCGCTCTGATTTCTTCTGCTGCTTCTTGGAAGATTTCTTCATCAGCAAACGCTTCAATTTGCTCAACTACAATTTTTAGATAGTCTGGCTCTGGGGGAATTTTGGTCAATCCCATAACTCTTGCCTTTTCTAAAGTTTTTTCGAGAACTTGTTGTACTGTTAAAGTACGCACCTTTGACAGCAATTCTCCCGGATTTAATATCCGTCTAGTTTGATCCCAACTTGACATTCCCAATTTAGGAGCAATATCTTTCAGTGACATCCCCTGACAGTAATAGAGTTGCAATCCGGGGATGAATTGTTGAGATAGAGGCGCATACTTTTTGCTTTTTTGCAAATAAGTAATGCGATCGCTAATCTCTTGCTGTATTGCCTCAACTAACGCTAATTTGAGTTGCTCATGCAAAAACTCCAAAATTTCCCGTTGTTCCACATCTAATTCATCTTGAGAATCAGTCGGTAAATCCCTTCTAGTTGTATAACCTCCCGTATCCGGGTCTTGGATTTCCAGAGGTTCTCTGTAACTCCAGATGTCATACTGCCTGAGTTGGGTTGCTAAGAGTTTGAGTTCTTTAGTCAACTCAGCCGGGGTGTTGATCAGGACACCTCGTTGCTGCAAGATTTTTAGCATTTCTTGCAGTTGAGCGCTTGTTGGGTCTGGACATTTTCTGGCTCCAACTTGACGCTGCTTTTGTCTGTCTCGACGATAAACTGCATGAAAGACTTCTACTAAATGGCGATCGCGCACAGATAACCTTTCAAGCTGTTTAGGTCTTGCTCGATTCATCAGCGCCCAGTCGCTCAGATGCTGAAAACCAAACTCTGATAAGAAATCTTTGAGTTCAGAATTTTGTTTAGTTTGCAAGTATGCCCAATTGTCTAAGCTCATGCTAGACCTGGATTCGGCATTAAATGTTCGCAAAACCTCAACTGTAAAAAATCTAAAAGCCGAGGTTTTAGCTTTATTATTTTCATCCAGGAAAAGTTGAGTTCTGCGATCGCTATCCAAGATGATGGGAGTTTTCCCATCGTCATTAAGCACAAATGGCAGCAAATCCTTGTAGGTAAAGGATTTGTCACCTGCAAACAGACTATCTATCTTTTGGCAGGCTTTGAGGATCGGATCGGAAACATAGCACCGCAAACAAAGTCCAGCTTGGGCACTAGTTGCGACATCAACTTTCGCCGAATTCTTAGCGTGAAAATAGGATAGCAGAAAAGCTTGCATGTCCCTAGTTTGGGACTTGGGAACTTTTTGCTGACAAAATTCCTCTGCAAGTGGAACTAAACGGTATTCGTATCCCACCCTTTCATTCTTAAGACTAATTCGGCAAATATGCCAGTATCTTGATGTCGCACTCATAGATCCTGGTTTCTCCTGACGTTCAATCACCTTTTTATCTGGTTCCATGTAATAAATAGATGTTAGTTTTTTCAGCTTATGCAGCTACTTATTATTTAGGTTGTCACCAACAACTGTCCAAGTCAATTTTCCGCCGACTAATACCGACGAAAGTTAAATTCCATCTGCCTTGCGAGAGATTTATCAAGTCATCCAAGTAGCGAATGAGATTTCGCTTTACTGACGTTTAAGGATATAACGTCATTCATGCGTCAGATTTTCACTCCCGAAGCGGATACCTCTGAGAGAGTATCCTTGTTAGTGTTGAATTTTTAGTTGAGAATCTCAAAATAATGGCAAAGCTCACCGTTTATGGAACTCCCGCCAGTACTTATGTCCGTACCGTCCGGTTGCTGCTTGAGGGAGCAGGTATAGATTATACCCTCAAGAACATTGATATCTTCAGTGGGGAAAACCAGTCGGCAGAGTACCTCGCCAAGAATCCTTTTGGCAAGGTGCCGACACTCGAAGTGGATGGGGAACTGCTTTACGAAACGGCTGCAATTACCGACTACCTCAACACGGTCTTAGCCTCAAACAAGTTCAGCCCATCTGATCCGATGCAAAGCGCTCGGATGCGCCAAATTATCGCGATTATTGATAGCTATCTCTATCCAAGTGCGATCGGCACAATTGTGATTCAGCGCCTGATTGTACCAACTCAGGGCGGCAAGGCAGATGAGGATAAGGTGAAAAATGCTGTCGCGCCTGCACAAAAGGCTGTAAAGGCAATCGAGTCGCTAGCTGTTGCTAGCCCATATCTGCTTGGTAGCCAAGTGAGTATTGCCGATTTCTACCTAATTCCCATCTTCATCTACCTAAAGCAGACTCCAGAGTTTGAGGCAATTACTGCTCAAACTCCGAAACTGCGGACTTGGTGGGATAAGGTCAACCAGCTTGAGAGCGTGAAAAAAGTGTGTGCGTAACCTGATATCTTGCCTGACTTTTCACGGGATGTGGAAAAGGAGGTTAAGTTCGCCAGACGTACTATTGGCATCAATTCCACCAAAACAAAAAAGACCTACAAGCTTAACTATAGATTGGGCTATCAAATCAATAGCACGTCTGGGAGGATACGCGCGAACATAGAAAACAAAGTGTCATTGGCATCCAGGTTCTTTGGCGAGGATGGTTAGAGATGGAATGCTTATGCCGTGGTTGGCAGCTACATCAAAACTATAATTAGTGATTGGGTGCCTGCCGAGATAACGGCATTCAGGGGACACGTTGTGAAGTTTTATTGCAACACTTGTTTTGTTGATTTACGCGCCTTCTGCCTTAAAACCCATCACCAAAATTGCGCGAGAACCCAAAAAAATCGCTTCCTAATACTGCCATCCAATGAAAATAAACTCAAAGCGCTCAAACACATTCGATTATTACGGCGTAGCAGCAGCTTTACTAAGTGCTAGTGGCTGGAGTCTTGCAGGAATATTTATACGTTTATTACCTGATATTTCTGCTTATTCTATTGTTGCAGGAAGGTTTACAGTAGCTCTTGTTGTTATGATGCCCTTGTTATGGCTTATTCAAAAAGACCGTATAACTTCCATTCGTTCGCTACTGTATGCCGAGTATTGGTATATGAGTGTTATTCTTGTTGGTTGTTGCACTCTAGGCACTACTGCTTTCCAAATGGCACCAGTAGGAGAAACAACTCTCCTGATGAATGCTGCGCCGTTGTTCGTAGTTGTCTATAAGCTTTTGAATCGAGAGAAGATTCAGAAAAATGAATCGTTAGGGATTTTGTTTGCGGTTGTTGGCATTACTTTCATCCTGGTTCCCGAATTCTCTACTACCTCTACAGCTACCTTGCAACGTCTCTTGGGTGATGGACTGGCACTTCTTGTTGCATTATTGCTTGCCTATTACGCTTTCAGATTTAGGCTGCTCAACCAACGTGGTCAAGCACCTGACGAGAAAATAGTTACACTTCTAACTTTTGCTTTAGGTAGCATAGTTTTATGGGCAGTAGCAGCCGTCGTTCCTAACGCGATTAAAATTCAGGTGTTAGACAAGCAAGTTTTAGTTGCATTTGCCGGGCTAGGAATCATTTGTACTGCTATTCCAACATTAGGTTATGCAATAGCATCACGTCGTCTACCACCAATTCTTACTACCACAGTGTTACTGATGGAACCTATATTTGCTGTCGTTTTTGCCTATCTAATCTTAAAAGAAGTTCCATCACCTCTATTTGTTCCTGGTGGCTTACTTGTGCTAGGTGGTCTAGTATTTATATCGAAAAGTAAGTAGAGAATTGGTTAAAACAAATCGGACTTGAATTAAAACCCAGTAAAACCAGAATTAGCCACACTTTAGAGAAACTGAATGATGAACAAACTGGATTTCAATTCTCTACAAGTAGAGGCACAACAATGTTATGCCTCTACGAGAATCTGTACTTCACTAAGAGTGAAAACTGCTATATCCTACCTAGTAGCACTGTTAGGAGAACCACCCGATGCAACGGGGATCTGCTGACTCAGGTAATCGTAGACTAGCCGAGAAACTCCACTAAAAAAATATTTTGCTCTGAGGTCTTTATATGGACGTATGGCGAACATTGCCCCTATATACCGCTTACCATTGGGCGCGGTGATAAATCCGGCATCACCAATAAGAAAGCCAATGTCGCCGGTTTTGTTAGCAATGACTGCACCTTTTCCCAAACCTGCGGGAAGCAGTGTCTTAATTGTGGTGTGGCGCAGAATATCTAAAACTTGCCCTTTACTCTGCTGCGAAACTAGCTTGTCATTAACTAACAAAGCTAATACCCGCGCCATGTCTTTAGAACTGGTGGTATTGGTTCCCCGCAAATCAGCCAAAAGACGGTTAATTTTCGTATCTTTCATTCCCCAACTGCGGAAACGCTGATTTAGTTTTGCTGCCCCACCCAAGCGATCAATAATCATGTTGGTGGCGGTATTGTCACTGATGGTGACCATTTTGGTCACAGTTTCTAAAGCTGAGAACTTCTTACCAACTCGCTCATACTGCATTTCCCCAGAACCATTGGTCATCAGGTCAGATCGCATAGTCAGCTTTTCATCCAATCTGACTTTACCGGCATCTAAATCCTGAAAAAAGGCGATGAGAATTGGCAGTTTGATGGTGCTAGCAGCTGGAAAAACGCGATCGCCTCCAAAATCGAGATAATTTCCGGTATCCAAATCGATGAAAAACAAACCTGTTTTCAGAAAACTGTACCGCTGCATCAGAGCTTTCACTTGCGGTTCTAGCTGCTTCATTGATGAATGCAAGGGAACCACCCCAGCAAACGCACTGTTATTAACAACTACCGGGGACTTGGGTAGAATCACACTAATGTCTTGAATTTCTGGCTGGTAACCAGTTATCGGCGTTGGCTTAGGTAATTGCACAGACCAACGTGTGGGGGATTCTCCTTTAACTTTAACTTGCGCTGGGTCTAAGGTGTAACCCGGTGCTAAGTCTATTACCATGCGGGTGGTATTATCGTCAAACTGCGCCAACCGAACTTGTTGAATTATTGACCCCTGCTTTTGGGTGATTTCTGGACTTCCCAAAATGACCCCAGGTAAATCAATCACCAGACGAGTAGGGTTGGCAATCAGTTGCACTTTTGGTTGTACATCGTCATCCGTAGTTAAGTTTAACTGATTGCGATCGCTATTAAAATTCCAATTTTTAATTGTAGCGGCTTCGACTGTCGAACCAAGCAGGAACACACTTAAAAAGCTAGGTAGCAGCCAGCAAACTTTCATCATATTTTATCGGCGTATGAGTAGCGTCGGTTATAAAGTAATGTGAGATGAAAATTCACTCACCAGCTATAAATTGGTGATGAATCAACCACAATACTGAAAAGGTTTTGTAAGCAGATAACACCAGCTTCTGCCAGTCAGGTATAGATATGCTAAATTGTCAGCACTATTCTGACGGAATGGCTGAGGCTACAGTATTTGATTACAAGCGTATATTTGCTACTTAACCCTTACGGAATACTTTTACTATTGGCGATCGCTTTTTCCGGACAAATTTAATTTACACGCGGAAAAATTACAACCCCAAATCTACAGCAATCCGATGAGCGCAGGCAAACCCCGAAAACGCCACCGCATTCAAACCCTGACCAGGAAAAGTACTATCCCCCACACAATAAAGTCCGGGAACAGCAGTGCGATTAAAAGGCATCCCCAACAAACCCTGTAATTTACGACGGGGGATTGGTCCATAAGTGCCATCTGCACGATTTAAAAAACGGCGATGCGTCCGGGGTGTTCCCACTTCCAAATAATCCAACCCCGCATCTAAACCTGGAAAAATCTTCTCCAAGCGGTCAATAATTCTCCAAGCTGCTTTTTCCTTCTTCGCTTCGTACTCACTCGGAGAAAGTTCTTGCCAATCATCAATCGAGTGAGGCGTAAAAGAGTGAATGATGTGATAACCCGGCGGTGCTAAATCTGGGTCAAGCAGAGTGGGAATTGAAACAAAAATTGTCCCTTCCTGATCTGCCATTTTCTCCCAATCTTCCAGCAAAATGTGATGGCATTCTGTCCCACTCGGCAACACCGACGCCTTCACCCCCATATGCAAACTGAGAAAACTGGGTGACTTTTGATAACGCTG
>CAXTNZ010000006.1:11667-21413 GCA_964245695.1 uncultured bacterium
TTTTTCTCACTTGCTGGTATTTCTTCTGCTGGTAGTAATTTTTCAAAAGTATCCCAGCGTGTAGCATTAGAAACTATGCGTTTACCGTGGTATACTTTACCGTTAGCCAGTTGCACGCCTACAGCTTGTCCCTTTTGGGTGATAATTTTCCTGACTCTGGCTTGATAGTGAATCTCGCCTCCAGCCTTTTCTAGACCCTCAACCAATTTTTGAGCAATTTGCCCCACCCCACCTTTGGGGTACTTAACTCCTCCATAATGCCTGTCGGAGAACACCATTCCCGCATTAATCATCGGTGTCATGTCAGCGGGAACCACCGACCAGCAATAGCACTCGATATCGATAAATTTCAATAATTCGGGGTCTTTGATGTAGCGCCGCGCCAAATTTCCGGCATTTTCAGGCAAATACTTCACTAAACCGAGACACGCTTTTGGATGCTGGAGAAATGACCGCAACAAATACCGAGGTTCTTCCAGAGACAGCAAATCCATGCTATTGAGGCAATTGAAGACTTTCCAGCATTCGTCATAAAAACGACGAATCCCTTGTTGCTCATGAGGAAAATAAGCAGTAAGATTTTGCAAAAATTTATCATAAACTCGGTCAACTTTGAGGTCGAAGCCGTTGGGCAGATGATAGTGAATCTGCACCGGATCGGCAATCGTCTCTAAGCTGACATTCACAGCGTCAAGGGCGCGCTTCAATAAGTTGGTGGTGCCGTTATCTCCAAACCCGAAAATCATTGATGCCCCAACATCAAATCTATAGCCCTGCCTTTCAAAGTAGCCTGCGCTACCACCAGGAATCAGATAACTTTCTAGCACCAGCACTTTAGCACCCTTCGCTGCTAGCTGGGTGGCTGTCACCAAACCGCCAATACCAGACCCAATGACAATTACATCAAAAAAGGGATTAGGGACTAGGGATTGGGGGCTAGGGGTTGATTGCATGAAGCTTAGTAAATTCCAAATCTTTACGATTGTAAAGTGTAGCGTAAATTACTGTTTCCACAATACAAATTACCCATTTTCTCATACCCACTCCCCAGTCCCCAAAAAAAGAGGGACGAGCCGTCATATTGCTGGCTAATCCCGTCTGCCGATCCTTAAAGAGAGGAGAACACTGTATAACAATATAACCTTGATTGAGAAAGACTGTCAACTATTAATGAAAAATAATTGCAATAATTTGGCGTGTTTAATTTTTGCTTTCAGTGGCACGCAAGAAAGAGTATTATGAGGTGTCAGTTGCTATACAATAGATAATCGCCTCTACATCAGTTATGACGCTTCAACTGCGTATTTATGTCCCACCCCATCCCTTAATTAAGCACTGGTTGGCAGTCGCCCGTGATGCTGCGACACCTTCAGTCTTATTTCGCAGTGCAATGACTGAGTTAGGACGCTGGTTGACTTATGAAGCTGCTCGCGAGTGGTTACCGACTCAAGAGACAACAGTTCTGAGTCCTTTGGCAACCTGTCCAGCTACTTTGATTAATCCTCTTGTGCCAGTGGCAGTGGTGCCGATTCTCCGGGCAGGGTTAGGATTGCTAGAGGGAGCGCAGACGTTGCTACCCTTGGCATCGATTTACCATCTTGGCTTGGTGCGAAATGAAGAAACTCTGCAACCTTCTTGTTACTTAAACTCATTGCCAGAAAAATTGGACCCCCAAACACGAGTATTAATTACCGATCCAATGTTAGCGACGGGAGGCTCGATAATGGCGGCAATGGCAGAATTAACACAACGAGGTATAGATCCGGCTTTAACGCGGATTGTTTGCGTAGTGGCGGCTCCGCCAGCTTTGCAAAAACTGAGTGAGGCTTATCCGGGTTTAATAATTTACACGGCTACGATTGACGAAACGGTCAACAACCAGGGATATATTGTACCGGGATTGGGAGATGCAGGCGATCGCATCTTTGGGACTTAAGCTAGTATGCAGCTATAACAGTAAGGTGCAATAACTTTGAAGCGAGATGCAAAGCGTTTCATCAAGGCGGTAAAGATATGAGTCAGCGTGATGGTTTTGCTAGTGGTTTTTTTGCTGGCGCAATTGTCGGTAGCGTAGTCGGTAGCGTAGTCGGTGGCGTTGTGGGTGCGCTGATTACTCAAAGGCGCGATATGGAATTAATAGAAGAGGAGGAGACGGAACTGACAAATAGTCCAGCAGAGGCTAAGAAAACAACTATCTTGAAACGGCGTCAGATGAAAGCCGCAGCAGAAAATGACAGCATGGAAATGGAAACGGCGCGGCGATCGCTAGAAGATAAAATTGCCCAGCTCAATGCCACAATTGATGAAGTACGAAAGCAGCTGGGAAATGTGAATGGCAATTCCGGTCAGTCAAATAGCGAGCCTCGCTCGCGCAGCGAGGAGCTTCGCTAACTTCTGTGAGATTGAATTACTCATTCCGTGGAGAAATTGCCAATTGTGGTATATGCCAGAACAATCCTCACACACCATGACCCTGGCTCAATTAAAATCATTATTAAGACCGATGCGTGACACTTAGCAGAAAACGGACATATCCATGAATTTACTAGTTTCTACTCTGGCTACTTTTGTACAGATTTATGGTGCGCTGCTGATTATAAGGGTTCTCTTAACCTGGTTCCCCAACATCAACTGGTTCAACCAACCATTTTCCGCCTTGAGCCAAATCACCGACCCCTACTTAAATGTTTTCCGCTCAATCATTCCCCCATTAGGCGGCATGGATTTTTCACCAATGTTAGCTATTATACTGCTTCAGGTTGTAGGTGGTGGTCTTGTTAGTTTGGCACAAAGTTTGCAGTTTGCTTCATTTTGAACTAAAAAGATGGAAATGGTCTGGGTTAACTAGCCCAGACTACTTCAACCTATTAACGCCGGACTTGACCACTAAATCCAGCAGCTTTAAACTGCTTCAGCTTCAATGGTGTAGGCTGATTCGCAGCCACAGAAATTCTCAAATCAAAATCACTGATACCTGATGGTATTTCCGCAATTGAACCAAGACGGGTACGATTTTGCATTACCGAATCGCCGTTAGCATCATAGATGCGCCCAAAAATATCTGCATCGTAAACTGTTTTGTTAGTATCATTCTGAGCTTTACCAGTGACAATAAAGCAGTTAGCAGCCCTAGAACCGCTACTGGTAACAGATCCTTTCGCCAGTTCTGGTGGACACTCATGATAGGAAATATCAAATAGTTTAATTTGTGTCAGCGCTACAGCGGGCGGAGTAAAGACCCAGGATAAAACCGCGATGACACAGCAAATCAAAACAACCGTGAGTGAGCGCAACCGCATAAAAGACACCTTAAATAAATCGAACAATAGGCAACTTTCACCCCTCAGCTTACCTTGAATTTAACTTGAAAGGGAGTTGAAGAGTTGTTTTTAACATTTGTAATAATTAAGAAACATATTCGCTCAATTGCTATGAAATTATGAGTCCTGATGATATTGAAGCAGCCTTGCAAACAGCCTTTAATAGTTGTGATGCAGCCAGCTGTCCTCTCACTGAGATGCAGAAACAGATATTACTGCAAGTGATTGAGGAAATTCAGGAAAATTCTCATGCTGGTGTTGCAGATATTACTAATCCGTTAGACGAACTTACCCCAGAGGAATTAGAAGCATTTTTAGAGTTCGTCAAAACAGAGGAACAACACAATCGCACTTGGAAAGTACAATTACTGAACGACTGGCTGCAAGAAAAGGACTCTGGAACAGTAAATTTTATCCGCAAACGCTACGGTTTGCAGTGGCTGAATCGCGTTGAGCCATATCATTTTGAAAAGTATTCTTATTTTGAGGATGCACTAAAGCTGAAAATAGGCGATCGCATCGAAATTTCCAATGCTTTGTGGGAATGGGTACAAGAAAATGGTCCCTGTAGCCGCGAATGGTTTCTCTGCACAGTAATTCAAATTAGTGAAATTGGCAATGGCGATGATACCTTCACTACTTGCATTATCCGTTTCAGCAACGGTAGTGAGTATGAAATTCAAGGAATTTACGAATGGAATCGTTATAACTGGCGCTGGCTGAGGAGGTAGAGGGGACAAGGAAAAAGGAATAAGGAATAAGGAATAAGTAATATTTTTTACCTTTTGCTTTCTAGCTTTTACCTTTTACCTTCTCTTTCCTCACCGCCAACCCAAGTGATTTCGTAGTGTTTGGCGCATGATGTCTACGGGTACAGATTCTAAATCTAACCAAATTCTTAATGCTGCTGCTCCTTGTTGGACTAGCATTTCTAATCCATCAATGGTTATTGCGCCTTGTTGTCGTGCCTGTTGTAGAAATCGGGTTGGGTTAGGAGTATATATTAAATCGTAGGCGATCGCTCCTTGAGGCAAATTCCTCATTTCCGAAGCACTTAAAGGAGACTGTTCCACGTTGGGATGCATTCCAATTGGAGTTGTATTTACCAACAAGTTTGCTTGGGGAATTAGGCTTGACAATTCCTCCCATCTATGCACTTTGAGATTAAATTCTAGTGCCAAATTGCCCCAACTATTGCGGAATTCTTCTAACTTCTGGACATTGCGCCCAACTACACGAATTTCAGCACAACCTAACTGGGCACAACCGGCTACAACTGCCCTCGCCGCGCCACCATTACCTAAAATTACCGCTATCGTCTGCGACCAATTTCGCCTATACGTTGATTGCAAAGGAGCGATAAATCCTTCTATATCGGTGTTTGTGCCAATCCAATGGTTATCTTTGCGAAGAACAGTATTCACAGCTCCTACTGACTTGGCAATTGGATGAATTGCTGATAAACAATCGATTATTACCTGTTTGTGAGGAATTGTAACGTTAAAGCCCATAACCCCAATGGCAGAAAAGCCTTGAATAGCTTTCGGCAAATCATCTGGTTTGATGGGAAAAGGAAGATAAACGTAATCTAGTCCCAAATATTCCAGAGCTGCATTATGCATCAACGGCGATAGGGAATGTTCCACCGGATGCCCAATCACTCCTAACAGTTTAGTTTTTCCTGTAATTAATCGTTGCATTTTCTTAATATTTTAAATCGGCAACGCGCCAAGGACGCCTAAAGATAGAAATTTAGTTTTCAGGGCTTAAAAGCTCTAAGTAACCAGGCTAGAGCCTGAGAAAGCTGAGCTAGAATTATTAAAGGTTACTTAACATTTCGTCATATTATGCAGGCAACTACACGCCGAGCTACAACTCCAATTCCCGGAAAATATTGGCAGTGGCGAGGGCACAACGTTTACTACGTAAGAGCCGGAGAAAAACATCCGCAACGTCCACCCTTGCTGTTGGTGCATGGGTTTGGTGCTTCCACTGACCACTGGCGTAAGAATATCACAGGACTGTCTAAAGATTTTGAAGTTTTTGCGATCGACCTTTTGGGATACGGACGTTCAGCTAAACCGAAGTTGGAATATAGCAGTAACTTGTGGCGCGACCAACTTTATGACTTTATCACAGAAGTGATTGGTGAAAAAGCGGTATTAGCAGGTAACTCCCTTGGTGGCTACGCTTGCTTGTGTCTAGCAGCGCAACGTCCCGACGCAGCGGCTGGTTTAGTTTTGCTTAACAGTGCTGGACCTTTTAGCGAAAATCAGACTTCATCAGAACCGGAAGCCTTACAACCAGAAATTCAGCCTCCCAAGCAAACAGATACACTGCAAAAACTATTTGGTGACGTTGTTAAATGGATTTTTCAACAACCTTTCGCCCAGTTTCTGTTATTTCAATACGTGCGACAACGTTGGGTAATTCGCCAAACTTTAGAGAAAGTGTATCTTGACAAAAGTGCGATTACAGACCAGTTGGTAGAAGAAATTCATCGACCTTCTGGCGATCCTGGTGCGGTGGACGTATTTGCTTCGATGTTTAGCACTCCTCAAGGAGAGAAAAATGATGTGTTATTGCAGCAATTAACTTGTCCGCTGTTGATATTGTGGGGAGAAGCTGACCCTTGGATGAATGCTAAAGAACGTTCTAAAAAGTATCGGCAATACTATCCTGAACTAACAGAATACTTCTTGCGAGCCGGTCATTGTCCTCATGATGAAGTACCAGATCAAGTAAACCCACTTTTTCGAGATTGGGTTTTGTCTATTTCCCAGTGACAGTAAAATTAATTTCGTAGTAAGCGCTAAGCGCGTTCGCCGTAAGGCGTTGCCGAAGGCTAGACAGCGCTTACTACTGCAAATTTATTTCAGAATGTATGATTTAATTTGTTGCTCTATTTTGTCGCTAATAATCTCAGTTCCAATCGCAGGTTTATTAAGATTAACTTTGATAAAATTTATATTGTCTCGTTCTGTAAATTTTTTATCGTTATCAGAGTCTTCAGTAATTTTTAGAAAAATAGCACCAACACTTTGAACAATTGTCCAACTAATGAGTTGAGTATTGTTTGGGGTAATTTGCTGAAGATTCCTTCCTGACGAATCTGAGATATATCCAATAATTGCATCTTGGGAGTTGAGTTTATTGTCTTTGTTTGTATCGTTTTCAATTATTCTATACAACCAAAATCTTGTTGATGGCTTTCCCTCTTCTTTTTTCTCCAAAAAATCAAAGGAAGTTATAATTGCTTTTTTATTCAGTAACAGATTGGTATTACCATTTATTTTATGAGAAAATATAATGTTATACAATTGAATTTCTTTATCAGAATAAGCTGAAGAATCTAAATAACTTCCTCTATTTTGATTATTATCTTTGATACTAACTGGAATCATCAGATAATCTGATTGTTCTTTCAAGATTAAATCGCCATAGACAATATTTGGTTGTGACTTCTGCTCGTCAATTGCCTTTGCTTTTCCCTGTTCTAATTTTCTAGGAACATTTGCCTGACACGACAAAGAAAGTGTAGCTACGATAATAGCTGTAGTAATTTTCTTCAACAAGTTATAATTTATCATTAAATTCCAGCCGGATGTGTTGTTGTCCTATTGTATTCGCTGCTGGAAAGTTGAAAGCAAAAAAAACGGCACACATGTGCTAGTTGGTTGATAAATGTAAGGTGAGTGAAGTACCCTGACCAAAACATTTTAAACTTCTTGGGTACACTAATTATCTAACTGTTAATGTTATCCTCTTTCTGCCGTATATGCGGTTCTCATGCGAATGAAGTACAAGTTCATCTGCACGGCAGGTGCTACAACGGAGGGAACCTCCGCAACGCACTGCCTCGTTCATCTGCGGTTTGTTAACTCTTGAATATATTGCACAAAGAGTGAAAACCGCTGTAGATAATAATTATCGTATTATTCATCATAAAAAGCACTAATACATTTAAAAACCTGGTCAAGGGTGACCAGGTTTCTAAATTTCGGAATTCTCAAATTGTTAAACTTGTTAAGCAATACAATCAGTCAACAACTAGGGTGAATACAACAACGAGCAAACTCAGCATACTTATGTTTTTCCGCTTTGGGATTTGGCTTCCCCATTTAACTTAGGGGCAGTGCCACTTAATATTTTTATGCTGTAATTTGCTTGGGCTGATGACGGGGGACACAAGGTCATTTGCCCTTTAAGTTTGGTAGTGCTTTGTTTGGTGTCCTACTATTTAAGTTATCACTCAAATATGGGCGTTGCAACTGGTTGTTTACCAAAGTTGACGTTTTGTTTTATTTTGCAATATGGGTGAGATATTGTGTAAAGTCGTTGCCCAAAAGACGTAGGGGCACAGCGCTGCCGTGCCCCTACAAGGACTACAAAAAAAAACGACAGCACCCAGGTTTTACCAGTTCCACATGACTGAGTTGTCGTCCAAATGGTCGGTGACGATGCGTCCAATCGCATCTATTTCTTGAAGTTCAGAATCAGAAAGTTTAACTTCAGCGGCTTTAGCGTTTGCAGTTGCTTGTTCGGAATGACGCGCACCAGCGATCGCCTGACTTTGAGGTTGGGCAATTAACCAGGCTAGGGCTAACTGGGCAAGAGTACAATTATGGCGATCGGCGATGGGACGCAATTTGTCTAAAGCTTGTTGAGCGCGTTGGTAGTTTTCGCCTTGAAACAGTTTATTCTTAGCACGATTATCCTGTGGGTCAAATTTATGATCTGCCGCAAATTTGCCTGTCAACAATCCCTGTGCCAAAGGCGAATAGGCAACGATGGAAATATTGTTTTCCATACAATAAGGCATTGCATCTTTTTCCACTTGTCGCCAGAAGAGAGAATAGGGCGGTTGTAAACTATCAACTCGTCCGAACTTCGCTGCTTCTTCTAGTTGAGCGCGGGAAAAATTGGAAACACCAATTGCGCGAATTTTTCCTTGCTCTTTCAAGTGGTTGAGAGCGCTCATTGTCTCTTCAATCGGAACATTTTCACTATTGAAAGAGCCAGAGGGCCAATGAATTTGGTAAAGGTCGATGTAATCTGTCTTCAGATTTTTCAGAGAGCGATCGCAAGCTTCAATCACTAAATCATACTTGAGATGGTTGGCAAAAACTTTCGTGGCATACTCAACGCGATCGCGCACGTCTGATAAAGCTTCAGCGACAATTTGTTCAGAATGTCCTTCACCATATACCTCAGCCGTATCAATTGTGGTGATTCCCGCTTCAAATGCTGCTCTTATGGCTTTAATCGAGTCAGCATCCTCAATTCCTACCCACATTTTTTTCCCGGCTTGCCAAGTTCCCATCAAAATGGGTGTGATTTGCACGTCCGATGTACCCAAGCGTCGCTTTTCCATGTTTAAATCCTGAGTGTTAATACCTTCTTCAAATTACGCAGGGAAACTACCTAAGCTATCGCAATACAATAACTGGTGTTCCCAGACTCACAGAAAGGAATAATTCCTTAATATCCTTGTTGTACATACGAATACAACCGTGTGAGGCGGCTTTGCCTACTGACTCAGGATTGGGAGTGCCGTGAAAACCAATCCAATTTTTACCGTTTGTCCAAAATCCAACCCAGTAGTGACCAAGAGGATTTTCCGGGCTTCCTCCTGGGATAGCTTTACCTGTGAAAGGGTTTATCCAAGTAGGATTTTCCAACATGTCAAGTACTTGGAAATTGCCCCTAGGGGTTTCCCAGCCTTGGCGACCTACTGCAATCGGATAACTTTTAATTCTAGTTATTCC
The DNA here is from genome assembly GCA_964245695.1 of uncultured bacterium. Classification (GTDB taxonomy): domain Bacteria; phylum Cyanobacteriota; class Cyanobacteriia; order Cyanobacteriales; family Nostocaceae; genus Hassallia. The sequence continues at coordinate 20,756 of CAXTNZ010000006.1, forward strand.
TTGATAAAGGGTTACTTGATGGCGCCTAAGATTAATCACTAGGCGAATAGGTTGAGTAACTAAATCATCGGCATAATCAATCGGTTTATTTACTGAATTTTTGAATAAATTATTATCAATAACAGTTGACTCGTTAGCTAACGATATCTGAGGTGTATAAAATAACCCAAATGCATATAGGAAAATAACTAGCCTAGCTGATTGCTTTAACATATTCATAATTAAAGTTTATACATCCAATTATTTAGTATCCAAGTATATTAGCAATTTCTTCAACATCTATCTTGAGACTAATTTATATAAAAATTACCCCTGATAACCAGTTAGTTCTTACCACTAGGTATCAGGAGTAATTTCGGTAGTTTGGGAAAGAAAATTGAGAAATGCACCCGGAAAAATTTACCCCTGCTGCTGTTGTTGATAGCAGTCAGAAGAATGAAATTAACCCAGGAGAGGCTGCAAGGTTAACAAGCTTGCCAGTCTGTGTACAAGGAAATTCCCTGGGAATTTACCACAGCGCTCTGACACCTCGACCACCAGAATTTTGTCCGCCTGTTGTGTTGTCACCACCTGTATTTAGCTGCGTTCCGCCAGTGGTGCCGTTATTTTGATATTGCGGCGTTCCGGTAGTGCCGTTATTTTGATATTGCTGCGTTCT
>CAXTNZ010000006.1:21513-33893 GCA_964245695.1 uncultured bacterium
CCGGTAGTGCCGTTATTTTGATATTGCTGCGTTCTGGTGGTGCCGTTATTTTGATATTGCTGCATTCCGGTGGAGCCGCCATTTTGATTTAGCTGGGTTCCATTGATGGAATCATATATCGAATTCCCTCCTCTTTGAGTGGCTTGGGAGTATAATGTGTCATTTGTCGGGGCTTCACTAATTACCATGCTACGAGAGCTGGAATTCGACAGTGCGAATGCCGGAAGACTTACTAAAGCACTGGCACTAGCAACTCCCACGAGGCTAATAAGCTTGTTAAACAAATTTTTACTGTTGTTTCCGTTCATTGTTATCTCCTTAGATTGAACTTAAAAGATTTTTAATCTGCTAAACGATTTGCTGAAATTTGGACAAAATCTTGCAGCACTTCTGAACTTAAATTAAAGTTAGTCAGTTAGAAGCGTTGAACTTGTTATTGACATTTGTTATTAAAATTTAACTTTGTTAATTTCCCTGGTCGTCTGTCTAAAGAATGGTTTAATGTCAAAGTAGCTTGTAATTATAAGTACAAAAATTTTTGGGGCAAACGTTACTTTTACTGCTTGATGACAGATGTATTTTGAAAAAAAATTGCTATTATATTAATCTCAGTATTTTTACATTGATAACAGAAATAAATTGATAGTTGGCTGAATTATTGATTAAGGTCATTAAATTAGAGAATGTGTTGATTTTATATTGTTAACTAGCGATGTCTAACTCAAGTCCACTACCCTTCTCAATCGCACTCCTACGCTGCGTTAGCTTCCCGCAGTCTTTCGAGTACGGGAACGCCTAAAGGCGATCGCGTCTACGCATAAGCGAGAGTAAATGCACCAAATGTTAATCTTCGATTCAAACACTACTAAGCATCTATGCAAACAACCACAATCCACGCTCTTAAAGAATGGGCAGTTGCCGTGAACGCCTTAGAACAGGGCGAAACAATTATGCTGCTACGCAAAGGCGGTATCCATGAACAAGGTGGACGTTTCCAAGTTGCCCATGATCAGATTTTGCTCTACCCGACTTATGAACATCAACAGTCTTTCATGCTCAAAGCCGAATATGGCAAAGATGTACAGCCTGTGACATCTGGCTGGCATCCAGAAACAGTTCGTATCGGCAGTTGGGCGGAAATTACGGATATTTTACCAGTCAGTGATGAGTCAATTGTCAGCGCCTTGCTGCCGTTTCATATTTGGAACGAGTATTTTATTAGCGATCGCCTGATATGGAAACCGCGTCAACCGCTTTATATTCTTCTGCTGCGAACTTACAAACTACCTCAAGTGCAGGAAATTGTCTATCGCACAGAATACGGCGGCTGTAAATCATGGATTGATTTGGCAGAGGCGATTAACTTGCAAGGTGCAGAACCTGTTTTGTCTGACTTTGCCTACAACCGAGTAGTTGCAGACATTCGTGGCATTGTGGGCGACAAGTTGTATGCTCCATCTTTTTAGCTGTCGCTATCAAAACAATTGTTTTGATATTAAATAATGTAACAAAATAGTAGCTATTAATACATACACCACGAAAAACCGCAGATAACATAAGATAAATCTTGCCCTTGAGAAAAGCCAAGGGACGGATTTTTGTTATCGCTGTTTTTTCGTAGCTTACAGAATGCCTTGCTTCTGTAGTTAATTGTACGGTTTTTGGAAGTATTTCATTCGACATACTACCAAAAAAAAATTACCCCACAAGGGTGAGGTTTGACTTGACAGAAGTCTGCCATTATGCATTTAAAGGAAAATCCGAGGAGTTTGCCATGCATCGACAAATGTGCTGGTTATCTAAGTCTGGCGGCGATGGAGAGAAAATTTTGCATTTGCAGACTGCACCCAATCAGCCGTGGCGTCCTTACACAGCTTTTCCACAATATGCAGTACCAGATTACAAAATTACTGGCGGTTCTCTGGGTTGGGCTACTTACCAAAAGCTGTTGAAAGCAGGTTGGACTCTAGTACATAGCGCAAGAGCAAACGAGTTTAGCAGCTACTCAGCTGAAGTTAAAAGTTAGGAGTCAGGAGTCAGGAGTTAAATCATGTCCGGTCATATAACCTTGATAAGTTCGTAGTGAGGACTTTAGTCCTCATCTGATGAAGTAATAAACAAGTCTTATTATGGGCAATTTAACGGACATGATATCACTGATCACTCTCAACTCCTAACTTTTTAAAAGCCTCTAGGGGAGCCTTCACCACGCGGATCGGCTGCTCCCTCTAAGGTTCCATCTGGTGTGACAACGATCGCGTTACCATTACCCCAAGGAGTAGTTTCCTTAATATTTTGTCCGCGACGGCGTAAGTCTTGCACAGTCACAGCATCCAAACCCCAGGGTTCGGTTCGCAACTCATCGGGAAGCCATTGATGATGTATGCGTGGAACAGAAACAGCAGCGCCTGCATCCATGTTGTATTCCAAGACGTTGAGAATAACTTGCAGCACTTGGGTAATGATAGTACCGCCTCCCGGCGCACCTACCGCCATGCGGAGGCGATTATTTTCGGTGATAATTGTGGGAGTCATGCTCGATAAAGGAGTTTTGCGAGGTGCGATCGCATTCGCTTCATTACCCACCAAACCAAAAGCATTCGGTACTCCCGGTGCAGCGGCAAAATCATCCATCTCATCATTAAGCAGAATACCAGTTCCCGATGCCACTACCCCAGAACCAAAGCCGTAGTTAACGGTGAAAGTTAGACTTACTGCGTTGCGCTGTTCATCCACAACGTTAATGTGGGTAGTTTCCGGTGATTCGTAGCGAAGACGAGGGGATGAGGGGGATGGGGATGAGGAGACATGAATAGGGTTCCTCTGCCCATTGCCCATTGCCCTAATCTGCTGTAACGTTTCCTTGTTTGCTGGCTTAACCTCAGTTGAGGGTTTGGCGCGATCCATAGTGATTTCTGCGCGTCGGATTTTGGCGTATGCTGGACTGATAAGTTGTTGTACAGGCACTTTCACAAAATCGGGATCGCCTAAATATACAGAGCGATCGGCATAGGCAATTTTCATTGCTTCTGTCATTAAATGTAAAGCATCTGGGTGATGCCATCCCAAAGATTTTAAATCTGTGTCACCGATAATGTTTAAAATCTCTAATAGGTGAACTCCTCCGGATGAAGGTGGTGGCATTGAGCAAATTTTAGAAGTGCGGAAATTGCCACAAATCGGAGTGCGCCAAATTGGTTTATAAGATTTCAAGTCTTCAAGTGTAATTAAACCATTGTTTTTTGCCATGTCGGAAGCGATCGCACGGGCAATATTTCCGGTATAAAAATCTTGGGGATTCTTAGCAATTGCTTCTAAAGTTTTTGCCAAGTCGCGCTGTATTAACCTTTCCCCTGGTTGATAAAATTCGCCGTTGCGAGTGAAAATTGCTCGCGCTGCTGGATTAGCGAGAATTGCTGCTTTGCGTTGCTCGTAAACCTGTAGAGAACGCCAAGTTGGTTGTTGACTGAGGATGAAGCCATCTTTAGCGAGAGCGATCGCCGGTTTAACAACTTCTTGCCAAGGCAGTTTACCATAACGACGATGTAATTCATACAACCCCGCCACCGTTCCTGGTGTTGCTACTGCCAAATAACCGTTAATACTAACATTTGGACGCACCTTGCCTTGTGCATCCAGGTACATATTTCTGGTAGCTTTTAGTGGTGCGCGTTCGCGAAAATCTAGCGCTTTCATCTCGCCAGTTTGCGATGAGTGCATCAGCAAAAATCCGCCGCCGCCAATTCCCGCCGAAAAAGGTTCTACTACAGAAATAGCAAAAGTTGTTGCAACTGCTGCATCAACTGCATTACCATTCTTGCGTAACATTTTTAACCCGGCTTCACTTCCTAAGGGATTAGCCGAAACCACCATTGCTTTTTTGGTGCGTAAAGGTAATGTAACCGTGGCTAATGCTACTTGGCTGCAAAAGAGAACGCTAAGAGAAACGATAGCAGACGCAACTTGTTTGTATTTACTTACAGTACGCATTTGGATGTGATTTTGTTTAGTATTTCTTAGGCTACCGCCTGGGAATGCATTTTATAACTTAAGTTGCTTTCAGATGCGATCGCACAACCTAAAGACGAGTTTAGACTCCTGGTGTATCTACTAGGTTCCCACGAAGATAAATAAACGATGTAGTAAGCGCTCTTCGCGCTTACTACGAAATAATTCCGTTCAAGAACCTTTGCTAACGAATACAAATCCCCGTGTCTTACCTGAATCCGAATCAGTTGTTGCCATTGCCTTCCACAAGTCTGCTGCTCTTACCCAAACAGGCGGATATTTGTAACGCGAAACATCCAAGATTAAAAATCTATCTGTTTGCTCATTATATGCCGCTATTGGTGAGATATGCCCGCCTTTTTCTTGCCCAATTTCTTTTCGTAAATAGTTAACTAAAACGAAATTTCCTGGTTGTTTTAAATTCTCTGCTGTCTGCTTGCGAAAGTTTTCTAAGCTAGTATCACCAGCATGGTAAACATTAACTTTTACACCATAACTTGCTAATAATCCCCCAATTTGATCTAAATTCATGCCTTTACGAGAGACAACCTCAGAAGTAACCACTTTTTGAGTATCTTGATTACTAAAAAAGTTCTCTTGAGTAAATACCCGATAAGGAGAATACTGTGGTGCTTCCGGCGCGGTAATTCCCAAGCTATTCAGCACCATCACAATACTGGCTACCCCACAATATGCTTGGTTATTTTGGGTAACAAACTGCGTACTCAGTGGAAAAAAATCTTCTCTAGATTTACTATCAATTAATAACTTTTCACCTTCATCTGACTTGAAATCAATCAAGTTAGGTGAGAGAGGTAGTGTTTGAGAAAGAACAGTTCCACTAGCAACACAAAACCAGATAACTCCAGCTTTGAGAGATGTTTTGATAAGTTGGCTAAAATTAGTATTCATAAATTACCTTACTGAGAAAAAAGTAAGTTTGTAGTAAGCACTCGTGTGTGTTTAAAATTAGTGAGCACTTTAGTGCTCACTACGAATTGCTAATATTATCTTTGGGCGAGGCTAAACCTTTAGATTTACGAAACTCGCGCACAACGTCTTTAATATCTTGCAATTCACCCTCAACCAGATAATTTAATTGTCGCATTTCATCTGCTGTAATTTTTCCAGAAAGTTGAGCGATCGCTTTTTTTACTTCTGGATATTTTTTCAAAGTTGCTTGACGCACAATCGGTGCTGCTTCATAAGGAGGGAAATACTGCTTATCATCTTTTAGCACCATCAAACCCAAGCGGGCAATCTGTCCATCAGTAGAATTACCATTTATCATGTCTACTTGTTTTTGTAGCAAAGCCCGATATATTAACCCCAATTCCATCAAGCGGGGAGATTTAGCAAAGCGTAAATTATAAGTTTTAGATAATGCGGTAAAACCATCTTCCCTTTCCACAAATTCATAGCCGAAACCGCCACGCCATTGAGGTGTATATTCAGCAGCTTGGGAAAGAGTTTGAATATTGTAACGCCTTGCATCTTCACCGCGAATAATCATTGCAAAAGTGTCTTCAAAACCCAAAGGTTTCATTACTTCTAAATTGAATTGCTGGGCATAAGCTTGTTTCAACTTTTCATAAACTACTTTTGGATCGTTAATTACTTTTTGCTTTAGTATACTAGTAAAAGCCGTGCCTGTATACTCAACATACGCATCAATTTTGCCAGCAATGAGAGCGTTATGAGTAACTAAGGCACTAGTAAAGCGGCGACGCTCAACTTTTAAATTAGTTGTCGTTTCAATTTGCTGTGCTAAGAGTTCACTTAAAATATCTTGTTCAGTAAAACCTTTAGAAGCAACAACGATATCAACGCCGCTACTACTTGAATTAGGATGACAACTTGCAAGTGCAATTACCAAAGTAAAAGTTAAAAGGCAAAAGGCAAAAAATCTTTGAATATTCATTTGTAATTTTTAACTTTTAATTTACCTTCCAGCCAACCGATAGCAAAATCTGCGATTAAAGCAATTACCGCTGCTGGAATTGCACCAGCTAAAATCAAATCATTATTTACAACTGAAATTCCGCGAAAAATTAATTCTCCCAAACCGCCAGCACCAATTGCAGCTGCAATAGTTGCAATACCAATCGCTATCACCGTCGCCACGCGCACACCTGCGAGAATCACTTGCATCGCCAAGGGAATCTCAACTTGTAACAACAGCTGTGTATCTGTCATTCCCATACCCCGCCCAGCTTCCCGAATGGCTGGATCGACATTAGTAATACCAGTATAAGTGTTGCGGATGATGGGCAGGAATGAATATAAAGTAAGTGCAACAATTGCTGGAGTTGCGCCAATTCCGCCAATGAATGGCACAGGAATGAGTAAGCCAAACAGCGCCAAACTAGGAATTGTTTGTAGAATATTCGCAATAATGAGAATTGGTTGGCGCAAGCTAGTTATGCGGGTAATCAAAATGCCTAAGGGAATGCCTATAAGTATGGCAATTCCAATTGCAATGCTTACTAAAAATAAGTGTTCCAACGTATGCTGAAGGATTTCTGGGGCGTATTTGATCAGGAAGAAATTGTTCATAAACTGTCTTTGGAGAAAGTTTCTAGGGTACGCAGACATTCAAGAAAAGCAAGGGCTTCTGGTTGTTGCGATCGCCTAAATTCTGCTGGCGTATCTAATACTACCAATTCTCCCCCATGCATCAAACCAATTCTCGATGCCAAAACAAAAGCTTCTTGAATATCATGTGTGACAAAAACAACCGTCTTGCCTAATTCTTGCTGTAACCTTCTAAATTCTTGTTGCAATTCTAAACGTGTAATTGGATCGAGTGCGCCAAAGGGTTCATCCATCATTAAAACTGGCGCATCGGCTGCTAACGCCCTTGCCACACCCACCCTTTGCCTTTGCCCTCCCGAAAGTTCATGAGGATATCTTTGCGCGAATTGTTCGGGATTTAAACCGACTAATTGCAACAATTCATAAACTCGCGTTTTAATTTGTTTCGGTTTCCAACCTTCCAAAGAAGGAACTAAACCTACATTGCGTTCAACAGTGAAATGGGGAAATAAACCAGTTTCTTGAATTACATAACCAATCTTTCGTCGCAGTTTAATTTCATTCCATTGAGTTGTCGGAATACCATCAAATAATACTTCGCCTTGTGTGGGGATAAATAGGCGATTAATTAATTTCATTGTCGTAGTTTTGCCGCTTCCACTGCGTCCAAGTAATACCAGTGCTTCTCCTTGACGGATGCTGAAGTTGAGATTTGATACTAAAGGGCGATTATTACGGCTAAAGGTGACATTGCGGAATTCGACAGCGATTTGGTTTTGCGGCATGGGTGATTGGTGCAGGCTGGCTTTATGTAATTATGTGATGATTTTGCGTTTCTAGCCTACCAAACCTCAGTTAAGTCCAAGACAAATCCCGGTAGTAGATTTTCTCCTGATAAAGTGGTGGGATTATCTAATATTTCTACATCCTGATTTTGCCTGTATATCTCGATATTGCGGTTTTTTCTATCAATTAACCACCCTAAAGTAGATCCATTTTCTTTGTATTCCTCCATCTTTGCTCGCAATGTGTCCATGCTGTCAGAAGGAGAACGTAATTCTACAATAAAATCTGGACATATAGGCGCAAAACCTTCTCGTTCTTGGGGTGTAAGTGCTTCCCATCGTTCTAATTTAACCCAAGAAGCATCGGGAGAGCGATCGGCTCCATTTGGTAAGTGAAATCCCGTAGAAGAATTGAATGCCTTACCCAGTTTCGTTTGACGGTTCCACAGCCAAAGCTGCCCTTCGATATCTAGGTTGCGGTTACCTGTATCACTTCCAGTAGGAGGCATGACAATTAACTCTCCAGTTGCGGTTCTCTCTAGCTTTAAATCACGGTTCACAGTGGCGAGTTCCTTAAATTGGTCGTGACTCACTTTGAATGCTTGGGGAATGGCGATGTTAAGGTTGAGCATAAAGCCTCTGTCATAATGCTTAAAAATTACTGTGGTCGAAATACCCGCTCAAAAGGTTGACGACGATAGCGACGATAAATGTCAAAATCTTTATCAAGAGTAGCGATCGCACTAACATTCAAACGCTCAGAAATCGTAACCAATGACAAATCGGCAAAATCTCCTGGTAAACTAGCGTACTGGGCATTAAGTTCAGCGATACGTGCAAAATCTTCTAGTAATAGCGGCTCACATTTGTAGATATTATTAGCGATAGCAGATAAAAAGTTGTTTTGCAATTGCCAGTTAGGAGCTAATAACCACATTACCTCAGTAACACAACCAACTGTAGTTAATACATCACTGGTACAACTAGCAAAAAAGTTACGCACTTGTCTGTGATACTCATCTGTCGAATCGTAATAAGCGACTAATATCGATGTATCTATAAGAATAACAGGGTGATAAGTCATACTTCCTGCTTTTGAGAACGTTGATGTCGCTGTTGTAGATGTTCGGCAATATATTTCCTTCGCACATCTCGGTCAGATAAATTACCAGGGCTATTAGGTAGAGTTCCAGGTAAGCTACCCACTTCCTCTAATCGCTCTAAAACGGTTTTTCGAGGCTGTAAGCTTTGCCAATGTTCATGCAACAGGCGTTTTATCAATTCATTACTTGTTGTTTTTTCTTGAGCGAGAATTTCTACTAAATACTTCTCGGCTTCGTCATCCAAATTTACGTTGAGCATAACAATTCCTGCTTTTTATTTAGAGTACATAATTCATTTTTGCGCCCTCAGCCCCTCAGAATATAATTCTGGGGCGTTGCGCGTACAAAGTCCGTGAAGGCGGACTCTATACTCAATATTTACTTACATACTTTGCTTGTATTCTTCTAACAGTTGCGGAATGTAATCATATCCATCTACGCCAATCACTGCAATGATTTTTGGGCGATGTTGTTGTAATGCACTTTGAAAAGCTTCTGCCCCCATTTGTCCTTGTAAAATTGTCAGCAACCCGGCTGGTTTACGCCACTCTTGCGAAGCAATTTGATTGAGCAAATACATTCCCAGGCAACCTGTGTAAATTGCTCTGGTAAAACTCGCCATACTATAATTTGCTTCGGCTAAATTCGCTAAATTTAAACCTTGAAGATACAAATCACCGGATGTTTGCGCTGTGTTAAAACCGTCTTCTAAATATCTAATGGCGGTTGGCGATTGTCCAGTTACTAAATAGGCAATGCCTAAGCTACTAACACATAAAGCTTTACTTTGAATATCACCTAATTTCTCTGACAACTTTAAGCCTTGTTCCAGATAGTTAATCGCCATTTCATAAGTTTCTGGTTCTATTTGTTTCAGCTGCTGCGCTTGCATGACTTCGCTGTAGCCTAAATTTACCAGCGCGTTTGCTTCTCCTGTCCGATCGCCTGCTTGTCTACTGAGTATCAATGCCCGTTGACTGTTGTTAATCGCCTCGCTATAATTCTCTGTGGCAACGCAAGTACGGCTAAGATGGTTGAGATTGGCTATTTCACAAGGGCGATCGCCTGCATTCCTGGCTATTTCCAAAGCTTGTTGATGAAACTGTATCGAGCGCTCGTATTGCCCCATTGCTCGCTGAGAATAGCCTAAAAGTGTCAAAATCCGCGCTTTTTCTTGGGTTCCCTCGGCTTGTCGCAGCGGTTCATCCAAATAATCTAGAGCATCTCGCAAATAACTTCCAGAAAATGAAGCGAAAATCCCCCCGTATAAGGGAAAATACGGACGCTGGGCAAAATTTCGCAAGATTTGTAACACCACTTGCGAAGATGCATTGCTGTAGCGGCTTATACCTTCAAACCCATTTGCTAGCTGATTCCAGATAGCGGCGAATGTCAAGAAAGTTGAAATAGATAACTTTGAACCAGCTTTGACGTTATAAGCTTGTTGGTCAAACCAGTTAACCAACCCGCGTTGCAAGTACTGTAAAACCAGTGTTAATTCCACCCAGTCGCTATCAGTAATTCCTCGCTGCTGTTGGGCAAATTGAATCGCCGACTGTTCCATTGCCAACGTGTGAAACAGTGCTTGAATTAAAGGGCTATTAACTGTCTTTTCCCAACTTGCCCAAGGACCATTTTCACCGGGTACACCACCAAATCCAATTGATGAACGATTTTGCTCATACATCCAGCCGAGCAAATTGTCAGAAAGTCGTTGCCAAGAAGCTAAACCACGGGTGATACCTTCAGACAGTTGGAGAATTTCTTGATTTTCAGATACCTGCTGTAGGGATTTTGCCAATTGTCCCAGTTGTTGTAAGTTTAGGGGATACTTTCGGTTGGGGTCAATGACGCGCAATAATGCCGCAAGCCGATCGCTTGATTCTTCTTTGCTAATTTCTTGAACTGCTTCGGCGATCGCTCCTTTAGCTTTATTTTGCTCTTGAGTGCGTTGCCATTGATTTTCAATCGTCTTGATTGCTCTCAAACTGCGCGTAGCTTTCGCTTTTTTGAGTTCATCTTTTTCCGAGTCTACCAAGCTTTGGGCGGCACTGAGGCGATCGCTCAAAGCTAGCTCAAAAACTTCTCCCGTCCCCGGAGTCACCCCTTTAAGCAACATTTGATAGACTTGCTCAACAGAGCTAATCTTCCCCTTGAGGGTAGTTTGGACAATTTCATCGATTAAGGTTAGATAGCGATCGCGCAATGGCAGAGAGTCTGACACTTTAGCTACTAGAGAACGTAACGTTAATTCTCATTCTAGTCCCCGCAGGCAAGACAAGGGCGACCGGCGTGGGGAACAAGGTAAAAGTCAAAAGTCAAAATAAATTCTTTTGCCTTTTAACCCACATTCCGCAACTTATCTGGCACAATCGGTTTTCCCAGGATTATTTAACTAATTATGGTATACATTCAGACATACAACTTCTGGCGAGCGCCCAGAAAAATTGTAGCTAGTGTTGACAAAAAAGTCAGTAACTGTATTTGTCTGTTGAAGTGCGATCGCATTTTCCTATTGAGGCAATCTAGAAAAGCCACTTAGAACGCATCCGAGTTGTAAATAAAGGTATTGTATAGAACAAGCAAGAATCAATTCAACATAGGAGTATTTAGGTGTCTATTCCGGAAATTACTCAAAAGCTTTTGGCGGCGAAAAAAGACTTGGGGCTGACCTTTACCGATTTAGAAAAGATTTTGGGACGTGACGAGGTGTGGATTGCATCTGTAATTTACCGTCAAGCTAGTGCTTCCCAGGAGGAAGCGGAGTTACTCGTTAAGGCATTAGGGCTGGATGCGAGTTATGTTAAAGAATTGATTGAATACCCTGTTAAAGGATTAGGACCAGTTGTTCCAACTGACCCCCTCATTTATCGGTTTTATGAAATTATGCAGGTGTACGGAATGCCTTTGAAAGCAGTGATTCACGATAAATTTGGCGATGGAATCATGAGTGCAATAGATTTTACTATGGACGTGGAGAAGGAAGAAGACCCGAAAGGAGACCGCGTAAAAATTATTATGTCTGGGAAATTTCTACCATATAAGAAGTGGTAAAGTTTCAGCTTGGGGTTAGCTAACCAACAAGCCTACGCCATTTTTTTGATTTGTGCGTTCCCAGTTTAGGGTTTCTCACGGACAAAATTATACTATTTATACTGAATTGCCTTGAATTTGATCGCGACCTCTAGAAGCTGTCTTTGACTTGCGTCGCTGTGGTGGCGGAAGAAATTAGTGAATTAGCCGCGCAGTCTGCCCAAGCGACGACAGAAATTCAACAAATTTTGGAGAACATCCAATTGGGAACCAGCGACGTAGTTAAAGCTATGGAATTGGGAAGTACCCAAGTGGTGGAGGGAGCTAATCTTGTCAAAAATTCCAAGGTTAGCCTAGAGCAGATTTTAGAGTTGGCAAGCAAAATTGACCAGTTAGTGCAGTCGATTTCGAGTGCGACAGTGTCTCAATCTCAGACTTCTGGATCTGTCGCTATTTTGATGAAGGATATTGCCTTCGTTTCCGAACGAACTTCGGATTCCTCTCGGATTGTGTCTAGCTCTCTACAACAAACTTTAGAGGTAGTGGAGCAATTGCACAAGTCTGTTAGTGTATTCAAAACTGGTCACCCGACTTGACAATCACTAATTTTTTACCCTGTTGTTAGCAGTCGTTGCATCAAACGTTGCTTCCACAATTAGGCTGCGATCGCAGCTATTGCATTCAAAAATTCGTTTAGTGTCATTTTTTTTAGTGGGGGTTGATTGGCTTGGGGATTATTGGTGGAAACCCGCGCTCTTGATTAGGTAAAAAAAAACCTTAGCTCTTAGGAGACTAAAGGTTTTAGACAATAAAAGAATCAAGTGCTTTCAGAACTTTATATTTGTTGCCTAGACTAATCCTTCCATCTAAGGGATGGCTTAAAGTTAATTTTTTAAGTAATCAATAATACGAATGT
>CAXTNZ010000006.1:33903-51531 GCA_964245695.1 uncultured bacterium
CCTATAAATAAATTCAGGGGCTTGCATTTAATATTTTTTAATTTTTAATTTTTAATTGAAGCGACGCTCAGCCTTTATCTGTCAATTTTGCTTTGGTGCAAACGTAGCTTAGTTCTTCCAGCTTTGCCAAAACCTTGCTCACACTTTCGGTGATGTTTTCTTCGTTGGTTCTACACTCAACTTCGGGGCAAAGTGGCGGTTCGTAGGGGTCATCAATGCCAGTGAAGTGCTTAATCTCCCCCGATAGTGCCTTATTATACAATCCTTTGACATCCCGTTGCTCGCAAACTAACAACGGCGCATTGACGTAAACTTCGATAAAATCACCAATGCGCTGCCGCACTTCTTCCCGCAGGGCGCGGTAAGGTGAGATAGCACAAACCAAGACAATTACATCATTGCGGGTTAGCAGATGTGCCACAAAGCCAAGGCGACGAATATGTTCGTCCCGATCCTCTTTGCTAAAACCTAACTCCTTGCTCAGGTTCTGGCGCACCAAATCACCATCAAGAAGTTCAACTTTGTATCCCAGCGCCGACAACTGCTTCTGGACACTTCGACCGATGGTAGTCTTACCCGAACCACTCAAACCCGTCAACCACACTGTCACACCGCGCTGTTGCCGCCTCATTTTACCTCTGTCTGTTCGCCAAAAAACATATTCATCTTCCTTGATCGTCTCAAAGCCTTAGCTCGTTATGGTTCCCAGGAATACGAGTCTTACAGCAATTTTCATATATTTAGACCACACTCTTGTTTCTTCATTTCTTCCTTTGCTACGAGTGCGACTTTGCGTGAGATAAAAATAATGTGGTTCATTTACCTGAAAATCGCTGTAAGGCACGCGAGCCAGCGACTTGGGAATACCATGATTATCTGAGAAAATGCTGAGTTTAAACTGAATTTTTTTCCGGGATAAATTCAGTTTAATCATGGTTTGGTTCTCAGATGAGCTTCAGTAGCGTCTGGGATGCTTTAGATATCGAAAGGATAACTAAAACACAAGGAGTCACAAATGAAACTTAATTCTATACTTGCAAGTGCTGCTCTAGTTGGTTTTTTCACATTTTCAGATATTCCTTTAAAGATAATTAATCCTTCACTAGCTCAAGTATCAGCCCAAGAGACGAATGATGCTACAAACTTGACTCTTGAACAAAAGATTGCAATGATCACCACAAATAAGGGTAAGCCTGGTAGTGCCGATATGATGCGGCGCTACTTTCCGAAAGAGCTTTCGCCAATCGGTATTCAACCAGGTGGTGCAGGTATGGTAGTTAACCTTTATAGCAAAGCTAGTAATGTAACGTTGTCTTTATGTACCAACTTCGATGTAGTTGTAGCGGTGAAGAAAGGTAAAGTGCCTAAGTTCGCAGCCAGTGAAGTGAAGTAACTTACAATTTGCTGATTTTTTAAAGGACTGATGGGGGGAACATCTATAGCGGTTTTCGCAATGAGTGCAATACATCAAAAAAATTGGCTTTGCTGATTATGAGTATGAATTTGTCTCACGCAAAGGCGCAAAGGCGCAGAGAGTAAGAGATTAAAATAGTCGATTTTTAGATTTCATACTCTCATTCAGCAACGCCAAAAAATTAAGGAACCACAGATAAACACTAATGGTACACAGATAAATCTGTATTTCACACGCATGAGAACCGCTGTAAATTATGAAAATGTCCAAAATTGCTGCTCAAAGTTTGGAAATACGAGTTTCCAAACAAGTGATGCGTCTTCAATGGGCAACTTTAGTGATGCTCAGTGCGATCGCTATAAGTAGTGCAATTGTGGCTGGCTGGTTTGCCGGGGAAGGTACCATCACTCATATTTTTGCACAGATCAATGTCTTGCAAGAAGCACCTCCTATGTGGCTCATGGTGCCGATGGTAGCAGGACAGTATCTGCTGGCTCCTACTGTTGTTTTACTAGCGATCGCCCTGGTAATCATGAAAATTTCCCCCTCTCCCCGTGCTTGGTCGCGATTTATAGTTGTGGGAATTCTGCTGCTGTTGACTATACGATATATTGTTTGGCGATCGCTTTCTACTCTCAACCTCAGCAACCCTCTAAATGGAACCTTCAGCTTAAGTTTGTTTTTCTTGGAAATGCTGATGCTCAGCAGTGGTATCATTCAGATGTTTTTGATGCTGAATGTAAAAGAGCGTCGCGCTGAAGCAGACGAGAAAGCAGTTGCTGTGCTTAACGGTACTTTCACACCAAGTGTGGATATTTTGGTACCAACCTATAATGAACCGCTTTTCATTTTGCGGCGTACAATCATCGGTTGTCAAGCCCTCGACTACCCCAACAAAAAAGTCTATTTGTTAGATGATACCAAACGTCCAGAAGTGCGGGCGCTGGCTTCGGAATTGGGTTGTGAGTATATGGCACGCTCTGATAATCGTCACGCCAAAGCTGGAAATTTGAATCATGCGATCGCTCACACTGATGGGGATTTAATTATCGTTTTTGATGCTGATTTTGTCCCCACCGAAAATTTTCTCACACGCACAGTTGGCTTTTTCCAAGATGAACGAGTTGGCTTGGTGCAGACACCGCAAAGTTTCTACAACTTTGATCCCATTGCCCGCAATCTTGGGTTAGAAAACATTCTCACACCCGAAGAAGAAGTATTTTACCGCCAAATTCAACCGCTTCGCGATAGTGCAGGGAGTGTGATTTGCGCTGGCACTTCTTTTGTTGTGAGACGAAGTGCGTTGAAAGAAATTGGCGGCTTTGTCACTGACTCTCTTAGTGAAGATTACTTCACAGGAATTCGACTTTCTGCCCAAGGCTATCGCTTAATTTACTTGGATGAGAAATTGAGTGCAGGCTTGGCGGCTGACAACATGGCTGATCAAGCAACTCAACGCCTACGCTGGGCGCAAGGTACACTGCAAGCATTTTTCATTGAGGCGAATCCTCTCACCATTCGCGGACTGCGACCTTTACAACGACTGGCACATTTAGAAGGATTGCTTCATTGGTTCACGAGTATTTCCCGTGTGGGTTTTATGATTGCACCTTTGGCTTATTCTTTTTTGGGAGCCATTCCAGTTAAAGCAAATGCCGCAGAACTGCTGTATTTCTTTTTGCCCTACTATGTGGTGCAGTTATCAGTATTTTCCTGGCTAAATTACCGCAGCCGTTCCGCATTATTGTCAGATATTTACTCAGTTGTGCTGACATTTCCTCTAGCATGGACGGTGATTCAGGTAATGCTGAATCCGTTTTCGCGTGGTTTCAAAGTGACACCGAAGGGAACTGCGAGCGATCGCTTTTCTTTCAACTGGAAACTAGCCTTACCCCTAATTTTGTTGTTTATAGCCACAGCCGTGAGCTTATGGCGAAATCTGGGAATGTTTATGCTCAAAGGTGCTTGGCAGACAACTATGCCCCTGGAAGTTGCACAACAAGTGAAGGGACTCGGTTTGGGTTGGCTGTGGAGTGCTTACAATCTCATCGTGCTTGCGGTTGCCTTGTTGGTCTTGCTGGATGTTCCCAAACCTGACTTCTACGCTTGGTTTGACCTCCGTCGCACCGTGCAGTTGACTGTAAAAGATGCAGATTCTCCTCTTTGGGGAATCACCACAAAGATTTCCGAAATAGGAGCGGAAATTGCCTTGACTCAAGCTAATTTGCCGGAAATCAGACGTGGAGAAGCTTTACCTGTAACGCTGGAGATTATGGAGGCAGAATTAAAACTCGAAGGCATTGTTACTCAAACAAGTTTAGCGGGATTTCCCACAGTTCGAGTCATGTTTGAACAGGTAAATTTGTCTCAGCACCGTTGCTTGGTAAAAATGCTTTTCTGCCGTCCTGGTCAGTGGCGGCGATCGCAGACTCCCGGAGAGTTACAATCGCTGTTGCTGCTATTTAAAGTTTTGCTCAAACCAAGGGTGTTATTTGATCGCCATGCCGATATAAGTGCGATCGCCGTCACAAAAGTCTGATCAAGTTTCACCCACACTTACCTGAGAAAATGCTGAGTCTAAACTAAATTTTATTTCTAGATAAATTCAGAAAGCTCAGGGTTTAATTTCAGATGAGCTTCAGTACCAATTGGGATACTCTTTTTAGTCGCAAAAGTACTGTACTTCAGAAAGGTCTGATATGGAAGTTAAAGATTTGATTTTGCTGTTGCATCCAGTAATCGCTGTAATTGTCGTTTTTCCTTTAATCGGTATCGTTGTCAACCGCGCTTTGCAAGTTCGTCAGCGTCGTTTGGAAACTGCAACTGACGGTAAGAGTAAAATTCCCCCAGTTGTCGGACAGGAACATGTTTTATTAGGTCGATGGCTGACAGGATCGGTTGTCGGGATTGTTTTACTAGCGTTGGCTTTTGATATATATGGCAACATCTTAGAAAAACAACTTTGGACAAAAGCACCATTTCAAGTTATCTTGCTTACGTTGTTTTTTGTCGCAGCGATCGCTTCATTGGCTCTACTTTACAAAGCAGGCGAGCGAAAGTGGCGGGCGATTTTTGCTACCCTCAGTGGGATGGCTTTAGTAGTGCTTGGTTGTCAGGATGGTATCTATCGTAAAACTGACACTTGGTATATTTCTCACTACTATTTCGGTATTACCGCCGCTTTGTTGATGATTTTCTCTTTGGCAATTTTGCCAGATATCTATAAGGATAAAACAAATCGCTGGCGTAAAATTCATATCGCTTTAAATTCTCTCGCTCTGTTGCTGTTTCTCGGACAAGCAATTACAGGACCGATGGCATTACTGGAAGTTCCTTTGAGTTGGCAAGAATCCTATATTCAAAAGCTTTACGAGCAACAGTGCAATGTTAAACCCTGTACAATCCAAGCACCAAATGTGCCTAAGAAGCCTTAAGAAATATGCGATCGTGCGTTAGACTTGCCTAACGCACCATTTCTCAGTTTTTGCAACACAACCCTTATTTTTACCAAGGCATTTATTCCAAAGCTTCAACTTCTGACTTCCAAACTCAGAAAAACTTTTGGTTTTGGTGGCTTAGTTTTGCTTTTTTATGCATAAATATTACCTCAATTAACAGGTTATTTCAGCATAAATACTTAAAAATACTTCTCTAGAGAATGTATATATCCAAAGAGAGAAGTTCTAGAAATTTAACGTTTGTAAAACTGTAAATGTTTTACTTCCCGCAGTTGGGTCAGTTTCAGTGTCAAGAATAAAAATAAACATGGTTGGACGTATCTTCAAAAACTTTGATTCCCAAGAAATCACGCAAACTCACAACGGTACGTTATCCATCGGTGGCGCCAGTGGAATTCCTAATATCAATTCGCCACAGCCTCCAGGAGATATCTCCACCTAGTTCCTGGGTAGTCGAGACTATCGCAGTAGTCTACACCCACCCTGTAGCAGATGTGCCCGTATACATCTGCGGTGAAGTGGGTTCTCAACGACTTCTTAACTGAAATTGAGGGACACCCTTCCAGAGAAAAAGTGACATCCTCTTACAACAAAACTTCTATCTAACGGGGTAATTAATGTTCCCCAGAACATCTGCTTTGAAATAGATACGATGGCGTAAGTAATACTACAGAATTAGCATTAATACGGCAAACAAACAGCAAATAATATCATGCAAATAAGATGATTTATTTACTTCCTCAACGCAACTAGCGCTCAAAAGGGAAAAACAAGTTGATCGTAATTAGCGAAAAAGTATAGGTAAGTCATGCGAATCTTGATTGCTTACAAAGTTGCTGAAGATATTCTACGAGACATCCTTGATGATAACATTATCTATCGACCTGACTTGCAAATCAAGGGAAGCCGTTTCATAGGCAAGACCTTGATTGAGCTGAAACCGGATGTTTTGATTGTCCAAGAGTTGCCGGAGGAGCAGGCTATTAGAAGTTGGGAATCCGCAATGCCCACAACAGAGCGGTTTATTGTGCTTCATGTTAACAGCCTCCAGGCTGGCGATGCGCGACAGTTCTGGTTTGCAGGTGTCCGGGTTTTTCCTTGTGTGCCGAACGATCCGAAGATCCATGACGATATTCAGCCGTTGAGCCAGGATGTTGCGGATTCTCCTTCTGTGCCGAACGATCGCATCCATGCAGATATTCTGCCGTTGAGCTTGGCTGAACGCATCAATACCGAACGACTCGTGCGTGCGTTGGATAATAAAAGTGTCGTTTATACAAGGCAAAAAGCATCTGTCGTGCTTGTCGGTGCGGGCATTGTCAATCTGATAACTGCCCATTATTTAGCTTTATCGGGTTACAGCATTACAATTTATGATGCTTCGCCCGATCCCAGGAAATCCGAACACTGGTCAAAATATGGCTGCACACGCGGCGGCGGCGACGCGAGGATGTTTAGCATCAGGGAAAATAATAATTACAACGACAAGGACTTTACAGGGGTCGAACACTTCAACAATAGTTATTTCCGCACAAAAGTGTCAGAGCATGGATGGGCGATCTGCGACACAAATAATCTTTCCCAAGCAGAGCAGACATGGCTCCACGAGTACGAAGCAGTTCCCCAATGGTTGGCAAACGTTTACAACAACGATATCATTTCTATCAACCATGAAAGCAAACTTTTGTGGTCAGACTTGATCGAAAACGCTTCTGAACTATTCCAAGGTGTAGAACTCAAAGAAGGCATTGTGGGTATGTGTTCAGACCCTGCACATTATCAGCAAGTCGTTGAACGCCATAAAAAGGCACAGTCGCTCACACGCACCTTGACACCTGAAGAGTTGATAGAAAAATACCCCGCCCTAGAGGATGCTTGCAAAAACGGCGTAGTTGCTGGTGCGATGGAGTTAGTTGGGTTCACCGTAAATGTCCACAAATTCATTGCAAACTTATTGGATCATTTGGAGCAAGTAGGTGTCCAATGCGAATGGAACCAGCGCATCACAAAGATTGATCGCAATGAACATGGCGAAGTCATCAGTTTGGTGTCAGATGAGCGTGCGATCGCGGCGGATAATTACGTTATCTCTCCTGGGGTGTATGGCAACGAATTGCTCAGAGGGACGCTCAGTGAGAACAAAATCCAGGGTGTATTAGGTGGCTGGATGGTCATCCCGAATCTAGAGCCAAAGCTTACGCATTCGTTAAAAATCGTTCGCAAAGGACACATCACCGAAGACGGGAATATCACTGTAGCCACAGATTCTCAAGGACAAGATATTCTGATCTGTGGATCGGGTTTTGGCTACATCGGTCTTAACAAGGACAACATCCTTCCCGATCAGCTCGAAGCGATGTACTGGGGGATAGAAGATTCATTAAAACACTACTTTCCTAGAGCCTACGAAAAAGCACTCGCTAGTGGATTGCTAGAAGCAAGCCGGAGATATTGCGTGCGTCCGTGGACATCCACCAGTCTTGGAGTTTTCGAGGCGATCCCGACCACCAGAGGCGGCAAATTGATTATCGCAGGAGGACACAATACGGGGGGCTTTGCGGAATCGCCGGCGATCGCTCTTGCGGTGCTGGCGTCACTGAGAGGAGAATTCCATCGTATGCATACTCTGTATCATCCGAACCGTTTTGCCTCCTTTACTGCAACAGCATCTGACTTTTCAGGGGATTTGCTAAAGCGAAGTTCCCTTGTAGAAAGCGGAATTTGATGTCTACAACAATGCCCTACGAAGGTTTCATTCGATTATCTTGGTTCGCACATTGACAGTCGGATGACATAAATGGGATTGCTATAGCGCCTAATTCAGAAATGGCGATCGCTCCTTGGATTGTGGCATTTTGGTCGTAGCATGGCGTTTGCAGCAAGTGGCAGAACTAACGATGCTCAAGCAAAACGAAAAACCTTTACCGACGCAAGAGAAAGAATTCCTGATGAGGCATTTGGTAATAACACACAACAGCAGTGTCCTGAATATTGCTCAACTTGTTCTAGATTCTAAGAAAGTTTTGCGATCAATAGTGATAAACCCGCACCTGAGCGACTTACCCGATGGCAAATCGTTTTTAGACGAAATTATTCAACTTCTGTGCAGTAACGTTACGGAGATTATCGAGCAAAATTTTCGATAACCTTAACAGTTAACTGATAACAGTTAACTGTTATCAGTTAATCCCCATAACTAAAGTTAGGGGATCTTCTATATAAGGATATAATTTGAATCTCTCCTAAGCGCACTCGGTACGAATTGAAGAAATTTTCCGTTCCCTTTTTTACTCACCCATTACTGCTCTGCTCCTTGACCTGATTTTGCTAGGTATATGCCAGCCAAAACCACGAAAAAAGCTACCCAGTTGAGGATACTTAACCTTTCTGCAAAGATTACCCAGGCAAAGATTGCAGTCATGAGTGGCTCCAACAGCAAGAAAAGGGAAACAAATCCGGCAGAAAAATTTTTGAGGCTATAAGTTATAATTCCCTGACCTATGACTTGGCAGAGAACACCTAGACCGATTACTGCCAGCCATCCCGAACCAGAATTGGGGAAAAGTTTATTTTCGCTGCTCAGGACAATTGGGAGGGTCAACAGACAGCCGACGCTGCAATTCCACAGGAGTATAGTTGTCACTGAAAACTTGCTTAGTAGCCGTTCGCTAATCAGAAAGCTTCCAGCATAGAACACAGCAGAGAGTAAAGCAACAGCATCACCTATGAAGTGTTCGGGAGCCACTTGCAAATCTTCAACTCCAACGGCGATCGCTCCCCCCGATGCTAGTGCTAAGCCAATGATAAATTTGCCATCAAAGTAATGACGCAAAAATAGCCAGTCTCCTATGGTCGCGAAAACCGGGGTCAGATTATGTAGTAAATTTGAGTTGGAAACGCTCGTTTGAGTCAGAGACCAAGCCCAAGAGAGTAAGCACAGCGCAGAAATACCACATGATACTACAAACAGACCTAGATCGCGAATTCTCCAAGGCTTTGGTTGCACTTTATAGTCCTGGGATGTTGTGTCGCGTGCCCTGTTGATCGCTTTCCACATCAAGAGTGTTAAACTCCCTATCCAAAGGCGATTAAAGATTGTGGCATTTGGACCTAGTTCGTTTTCGCTCAATTTGATAAAGATTGCAGCTAAGGATAAAATCAATACTGCTATAAATAATAAGGTTAAATCAATCAAATCAAGTGTTGGCTTTGTTTGTTGCTGTGATAATTCTACTTTATTGAGCATAATTAGCATTAATGAAGTTGATGTTGTTTCGCGCCCGAAGTTACCTTGGATCATTCATGAGAAGTTAAATTAGCCACCCTGTCAATAAGTAATTTAACTTAAAAATTACCCTGATACCCGGTGGAGAACTGACTATCTGGGAGAGTACTGAGCATGAATATTACCTTTGCCGCTCCCTCAGATCGTTGTGCTTGACCGGGGGACTTAATTTGGCGTTGCCATAGTTTTGATGTTGTCTATTTTTTAACAAAAATTATATTTCTAAATCAGTATAAAAGGAGATTATTTATACACTGTTAATCATATTTAAGATAGATGAACGATATTGGCAGCAGGACTTACGCAAAACCTTAATAATTGCGTTGGCTTTGTTGCTGACGACATCAATTTATGGAAACTAACGACAGATACACCGAAGAGCGATCGCTCTTGGATGTTGCTATTGTTGGCGGTGGTGTTTCCGGAGTGTACAGCGCTTGGCGGAAACATGCAGTGTTAGCCAAGTACATCCGAAGTCCTCAAAGCTTCTCAATCGCACTCCTACGCGCAAGGGACGGAATAAACACAGATAAATATCTGTGTTAGGACTTACGCAAAAACTGCACGCAACTCTTATTTCTTCTTTTGTCGGAGACGCGCAAGGGACGTGTCCTTCTCAACTCCATCCCTTCTCTACTATCCGGCTTCGCCAACGGGACGCTGCGCGAACAAAGACGCGCAAGGAACGAGACGCAAAGAGCGTTCGTGTCTTCTCAATCGCACTCGACGCGCAAGGGACGTGGTTCGTTTTTCTTGTCTTTTGCGTAAGTCCTATGTGTTAATCGGTGTTTATCTGTGGTTTCATCTCAAAAACATTGACTTTTGCCAGAGGTCTAATCACGAACAAGGACGGATACTTAAACCAGGGCTGCACTAATACGCCTATTGCTTAAAATCTTTCTCCTCCCAAGACGATAAGAGGCTAAAACAATGACAAACTTTACTATTGGTGACTATCTGGTGCTTCGTCTCAAGCAAATTGGCGTCAAGCATATCTTTGGTGTCGCTGGAGATTATAATATGGAATTTCTTGACCATATTGTTAATCAGGAGGGCATTGAGTTGGTTACAACCTGCAACGAACTCAACGCAGCCTACGCTGCTGATGGCTATGGTCGAATCAATGGCATTGCAGCATTAGTTACCACGTTCGGTGTTGGTGAACTCAGTGCTATTAATGGAATTGCTGGCGCTTACGCCGAACAAGTTCCTGTTGTGGCGATTACTGGATCTCCTTCGACTAAAATTCAATCAAACAAAGCACTTGTTCACCATACCCTTGGTACTGGCGATTTCTCTCTGTTTGCCCGGATGTATGAGAAGGTGACGGCGGCGCAAGCATATTTGACACCGGAAAATGCAACAGCAGAAATCGACAGAGTTCTGGGTGTCTGCCTTCAGAAAAAGTTACCTGTTTACATCTCCCTACCGATGGATGTTGCTACTATTGAAGTGGCTGCACCGCCACATTCATTCACGCCCCCTGTCTTCGAGAGCGATCGCGCCACCTTAGCTGAGGCAGTTGATGCAAGTGTGAGTATGCTGAACAAAGCTGAAAAACCAGTGATTCTCGCTGACTTGGGTGTGGATCGCTATCACTTGCAAGAGGAATTGCGATCGCTTCTTTCCGCCACTGGATATCCTTATGCAACTATGACTATGGGGAAGGGGTTGCTGGAGGAAACGCACCCCCAATTCATCGGTATATATGGTGCTGCCAGTGAGGACTATGTCCGAAGACGTGTTGAAGAGGCAGATTGTGTGTTGAGTATCGGTGTTTTGATGACTGATTTCAACACCGGGAAATTCTCCGCCAAACTCGATCCCAGTCGCACTATTGAAGTACATGGGCAGTATCTGAAGATTAAGCGTGCCGTGTACAATAATGTGGCAATGCGGGATTTACTGAGAGCTTTAAGCAAACAATTGCTTCCCCGCGATGCCGAAACGCTGGACTTTAAGCCGAAGACGGAAAATTTGGATGCTGGCTTCACGACTCCTTTCAAACCCAACTCAAGTGCAGCTATTACGCAGGAGCGTTTTTGGTACAGACTGGCTCAATTCCTCAAAGAAGATGATATTGTTGTTGCCGAGACTGGAGTTTCTTTGTTTGGATCTGCGGTAATTCCTTTGCCAAAGAAAACCACTTTTGTGGGACAAGTGCTTTGGGGTTCGATTGGATACTCAGTAGGTTCAGCGTTCGGTTGTGCGATCGCGGCTCCCCAGCGACGGTCTATTTTACTAGTTGGTGACGGGTCGTTCCAAATGACAGCACAAGAACTGTCAACAATGTTACGTTATGACCTCAAGCCAATTATTATTCTGATCAACAACGATGGCTACACAATAGAGCGTGACATCCACGGTGAGAAAATGCCATACAACGACATCCAGCCGTGGAAATATCACAAGCTGCATGAAGTTTTTGGTAACAATGGCTGGGGCGCGAAAGTAGGCACCGAGTCCGAGTTAGAATCGGCACTGCAACAAGCCGAACAATATCGGGACAAACTTGCCTTCATTGAGGTGGTGATGGACAAAATGGACAGCCCGGAGGTTCTCTTGAAGATGTTGCAGAATTAGAGAATGAAATGCCCATATGACACAAAACTTTGATGCAATTGTTCTAGGTGCGGGTGCGATGGGAAGTGCAGCCGCGTACTACCTAGCTAAAGCAGGACAGCGAGTGCTGCTACTGGAACAGTTTGAGTTGAATCACCAAAAAGGAAGTTCCTATGGCGAATCACGAGCGATCCGCTATATGAATAACCATCCAATTTACATCAACCTGATGCGAGCGGCGTATCCACTCTGGTTTGCGTTGGAAGAGGAGGCGGGAGAAAAGCTTTACGTTAAAACAGGAGGACTGGATATCAGCTTCCCAGAACAGCCGTCATTCCAGGCGATGTACAAGAGTGCAGATGAGGCAGGGTTGGATTACGAATATCTGACTGGCGTTGAGGTTCGGAAGCGATTTCCCCAATTCCACCCGGATGAAGGGATGCACGCCCTCTACCACCCAGATAGCGGCTTTCTTCGGGCTTCTCGCTGCGTTTTGGCTCACACTCGTTTAGCGCAAACACACGGTGCAACACTCATTGACCAAACTCCAGTGACGAGCATTCTCACTCTGGAGAATGGAGTTACTGTCCAAACCGTGAAGGAGAGTTACACGGCAGACAGATTAGTGCTAAGTGCGGGCAGTTGGGCATCGGCACTCTTAGCACAGATGCAATTGAATCTACCACTTTCCGTGATGCCTATTCAGTTAGCTTTTTTTGAGGCAACTCCACACGAGGAGTTTGTGAGCGATCGCTTCCCAGTATTCTACTTCCATATTCAGGACAACTATGGAGACACGCCCTACGGCATTGCTGCTGATGGTGGTACAGGCATCAAAATCTCACCCTTCTACGGGTATGAAACCGTCAGCAGTCCCAGTCAGGTTGATTATACTCCAAGCCAGGAGTGGATTGAAGAGATTCGCAAATTCGCACGTCGATACATTCCAGGCGCTGATGGACTGTTAATATCTACCCGCCGCTGCCTCTACACGATGACCCCAGATAAACATTTCATCATTGACTCCCACCCTGACTATCCGCATGTGATAATTGCCGCAGGCTTTTCCGGGCATGGCTTCAAGTTCTCGACGCTAGTGGGCAAAATACTAGCAGACCTGGCTCTATTCGGAAAAACAGAGCATGATACGAGTTTGTTTAAACTATCCAGGTTCCAACAATAACTCAAGAGCGAAACATGCAAGACCACAGCAACTATGAGCAGTTCGTAGTAACTCGCATTTAGTCTTAACTCCAGTAATACAATGTGAATCCAGCAAAGAAAAATTAATTTATGTTAAGCACGGTGCTTTCTTTATGGAACTGGGAGTGCGATGGCGCAAAGCGCCCGCACTCTTTGCGATCGCAAAGAGTTCGGTAAACTTGATAACCAACTATTAAGATGAATAAAATTTTGTTTCTCTGCGAATTCTCCTTTTTGCCAAAAGAACAATCCGTAAGTGAAATCTCAGCTTAATTCTTCAAGTAGAGGAAAGTGAGAATTAGAAATGCATATACTGCAATAATTACCAAGCAATAATTTTCCCAAGCTCCTAGTTTTAGACCTACTAGGAGCTTTTTCTTAATATTTTCTCTACCCCAATTAAGGCATATGTCAAAAGAAATAGCAGCAATTCAACTATTCCTTGAGGCTATCGATAATTAGTTCGGATGGCAGATTTGATGTAAATGTTTGAATTGCTAATCTATATTCAAGAGTGAAAGACGTTTACAAAGTTAAGAGAACATGAATATTCTTGCTTGGATTGTTTTAGGTCTAATTGCTGGTGCTATTGCTAAGGCTATCTACCCCGGTCATCAAGGCGGCGGAATTTTAGGAACAATCTTGTTAGGCATCATTGGTGCTTTTGTTGGCGGTAGTCTGGGTGTCTTCTTCACTACAGGAACTTTAGCTTTGGCGGCTCCTACTTTGAGTCTTCCCGGTATTTTAGTGGCAGTTCTTGGTGCAATTGTTGCCGTCTTCTTGTGGAACCTAATAAACCGCCGTAGTGCTGTGTAAGAAATTAAATTGCGATTAATTAATAGTAAACTTCAGGGAATTTATCTAACTATTTTTATCCCTGAATTTAAATAAAACAGTAGCGCCAGCCTGTAGTTAGGTTGGCGCTATTATTATAATTGTGTTTTTGGTCAAAAGCGAGTTTGGCTAGACTGGGTGCATGAGCGATGTTGGTTGTAGCCCAGTGCCCAAGGGGCGATCGCTCTTAAGGCATTACACAGTACTAGAGGATAACGCACTCTTAGGGCGATCGCTCTTAAGATGATATTTTCCCGGTGAAATTATTTCTTTTTAGCCTCAAACTACTTTCTGTCATCCTACCAAGGTTTAGTTTTCACTAAATCAGATATATGTCAAGCTGGTAGATCAAGCCTGAGGGCATTTTTATGACCTTACCAAATGAAGAGTTTTCCAAGCAAAAGCCACCGTCACGCAACATCCAAGAAAGTCCATCACCAAACATAACTCAGAAAGATCCATTGATTGACAAAGGCTTGCAAGTTTGGCAATACAGTGGCATTGTTATTTTGGCTGTGGGAGCGATCGCTGCTGTCGGATTTTTTAGTCGCCGAGTCGAATACGCTCTGTTATTCGCTATTAGCCTCAGCATCGTTCTGATTGTTTTCTTTATAACTTTATAGCAGAAGCGATACACTTAAGCCGACGAAATAAACAATTATGAACGACCCAATTTATCAAACTGTGATTGTCGGTGGTGGTTTTACAAGGCTATTTACAGCTTTGCACCTCGCTCACCAACACTATCCTCGTTCGGTCATCCTGATCGATAAAAACGATCTACGCATCCACTTACCAATCAATAAAGAACATAACTGTTCGCCGCGATCGCCTGATAGTGAAACCGACAATGCAACTACCCGACTTTCCGGAAGTGTTTGCTGGCGGTGATTGTGCAGTTCAAGACAGATCGCTACCAGCGACAGATCAAGTAGCATATCAGCAAGGCGCAGCAATCGCCCATAACTTGAAAGCGATCGCCTTAGGAAACGACCTCAAGCCTGCTACTGTTAACCTGCGGGGAACGCTTTTAAAACTTGGGTTAGAAGATGCAGCCGCTAATATTTTCGACCTGTTAGAAATTGATGGCGAAATCGGTCATTTGATTCGTCAAGGCACTTATCTAGAAATGTTGCCAACTCCGATTCATAATTTCAAAGCTACCAGCGAATGGATAAAAGAAGAAATATTTGACTAATATATGCATCCTGATGATGTGGGCAAAACAGCCGTGCGGGCGATGCAAGTAGCTGGCGGTGTGTGATTTTCCTGAATTCATATTTCATCTTCCTGCTGTTCCCATTCACAGAGTGTCTCCTACAACAGCAGTTCACAGCCATCTTCTCTCAAACTGCGTCTTAAAATCCTCAATTCATCTTGATTTCATTTTTGGTTGCCAAACTAAGTATTGACCATACCTTCGATCCAATTTCCTAGAAGAAGGTTGACTCTCCAGTAAAGTAGAGAGTTCACAATGAAATAAGGAAACAATTTGAAGAAAGTTATGCAACTCCTGTCTTTGAGAAATGGCTTTTTGGCGTTAACCTTAAGTGCGATCGCCCCTTGGGCGGCTCCCCTTGGGAGCATCGCCTTGACTAGCGGGTTACTTGCAGCTTGTTCTACTGCTGACCAAAATCAAGTGCAAGCACCAAACACCACCGCTACCAATGCTAGCGAGAAGCAGCAGATGCACGGTAGTGGCATGAATCACAGCATGGCGATGGATTTGGGTCCAAGCGATGCTAATTACGATTTGCGCTTCATCGACGGTATGACACCGCACCATAAAGGAGCGATAGAAATGGCTAAGGAAGCACAGCAAAAATCAAAACGTCCGGAAATCAAAAAGCTAGCAGACGAAATTATCAAAGCGCAAAACCAAGAAACGCAAGAAATGAAGCAGTGGCGAAAAGCTTGGTATCCCAAGGCTGGTGATAAACCAATGGCTTATGACGCTCAAATGGGTCACATGATGGAAATGTCATCTGACCAAATGAAAGGCATGATGATGAATATGGACTTGGGTGCGGCTGATAAAGATTTTGACTTGCGCTTTATCAATGCCATGATTCCTCACCATGAAGGAGCCGTCACAATGGCACAAGATGCCTTGCAAAAGTCTCAACGTCCGGAGATTAAGAAACTCTCCCAAGAGATTATTAAATCACAAAATGCAGAGATTAACCAAATGAAGCAATGGCGAAAAACTTGGTACAACAAGTAAGCTTGATTTCATCTTAATTTCATTTCTCAATGCCAGACTGGGAGATAAGCACAATTTCAACGCTTACCAAAACAAATACGCGATGGTCGAACGCGAGTGCGTGTCCGCAGGACTCAGACCACTCAAGAGCGAGTATCGCGATCCACATAGCGCATGAAATCCAGTACTCAAGGATTATTGAATCGCCATGCTTAATCTGCGTTCCCAAACACCGATCGCAATTCGCTGTGTTTCTGGCACAATCTTAAGTGTTTTTTTGCTGACTCCCTCAGCAGTTTTGGCACACGCCGGACACGGAGATGAATTTCATCAAGAAAGTCAAGCTACTCAATCTACTGGCTCGATTCAAGTTGATGCCAAAACTGCTCAACGTATAGGAATTAAAATCGAGCCAGTTAAGCGCCAGAAGCTAGCTGTAGGCATTAAAACCACCGGACAGATTGAAACTCTACCCAGTCAAAAAGTAGAAGTAACTACGCCAATTTCTGGCGCGAAAGTGGTTGAGTTGTTGGTGGAACCTGGGGCTACGGTAAAACAAAATCAACCTGTAGCCGTTTTAACTAGTCCTGACTTAGTGACGCTGCGTGTAGAATCTCAAGAGAAACTTGCTCAAGGTCAAGCTGATTTACAGCAAGCGCAAGCTGACTTAAAGCTAGCACAACAAAACTACGAGCGATATCAGCAAATAGCTGCTGCGGAAATTGCCCAAACACAAAGTCAAGTGGCATTTGCTCAAGAGAAATATAACAAAGATAAGCAGTTAGCTGATGCAGGGGCTTTGCCAAGACGCAATGCTCTAGAATCTCAAACCCAGCTAGCAGAAGCTAAAGCCGACCTCACTAAAGCTTCCAGTCGTCGAGATGTAATAGAGGCACAAAATCAATTACAACGCGCTTCTGCCGCCGTTAATGTAGCGAAATCACGGATTAACCTCAGTAATAAAACGTATATAACTCGGCTGCAACAATTGGGAAATTCTGCCAATACCAAAGGATTAGTGACGGTGACGGCTCCCATTTCTGGTAAGGTTGCCGATAGGGAAGTTACCATCGGTCAATCTTTTGAGGATGCGGGTGGCAAGTTGATGACGATTGTCAATGACAGTCGAGTTTATGCGACTGCAAATATATATGAAAAAGATTTGAGCAAAGTAAGAACAGGTCAAGCAGTAAATGTCAAAGTTGCTTCTGTACCTGACCGTACTTTCACGGGGAAAATTGCTGTAGTTGGGTCAACTGTGGAAGGGGAAACGCGGATAGTACCTGTAAAAGCGGAAATAGTCAATTCGGGTGGAGTTCTCAAACCAGGGATGTTTGCAGAACTTGAAGTTTTAACTGACAAAACATCGACAGCTATCTTAAGTATTCCCAACTCGGCTGTAGTTGAAGCGAATAATAAAAAACAAGTTTACGTGCAAAATGGTGATGCCTATCAACCAGTTGAAGTGACTTTAGGTCAAACTTCTGGGGATGGGGAAGCGATATTTATCAAGCTCGTCAATTGGTAACAGAGCGATTGCAACAAGTACAAAGTAAGCTTCCCCAAGGAATAGAAACGCCGCAAATTTCCCCCATCAGTTCCCCCATCGGGACTGTACTGCAATACGCTTTCACCGTTGATGAGGAGGGGGAGAGGGGAAGAAGGGGAG
>CAXTNZ010000007.1:0-49450 GCA_964245695.1 uncultured bacterium
GGGTAATTAATTCTTCCCGATGGGCGATGACGAGAACGGGTTCTGATTTTTTGGTAAATTCATTAGCGAGCGCGCAGAAGATAATAGTTTTTCCACCCCCGGTGGGTAGTTGTACCATGACGCGATATTCTCCCCACGCCCAGTGGCGGAAAACTTGTTGAATAATTTCGATTTGGTAGTCGCGTAGTTGGTAAGTTTGGCTTCGCTGCGGCGTCATCGCTGCTGTATTGAAGAAATTAGGACGCTTTGCACCCGCTCCCTTTTTGGTACGTGGGTGGAATGAGCACTTTTATAGTGTGATTTTTGATTCTTCTAATTAAAGCACTTTTTCTTCCTTACTGTCACAGCGCTTTTGTTGGTTGTTATACGCCCGTGAACCGGAGGGTCAGCTTATTATTGGGACTGTAGGTAACTAGAGAGACAATCCTCGACGCTAAAGCTCCATAAGAGTGCTGTTTTCCTGAAACGTCTGGTTATAGCGCAGCTCCTCATTCCAGTCTCTTGCTACTGTCAGCACTATTTTTGCTTGGGGCTTCAAAAAATCAGACAAAACGGGACAGCCTTCATCCGAGGTTGTCGTGGGGTGTTGAGGATCTATTAAACAAGGCTGTCCCGTTTTGTCCAGTTTTGGTGTAGGGGCAGCATTTGCTTGATAGTCTGTGCCATCTCTTGACCAGCGTCGGGTCGCAAAAGTTAGATGTTTTCTACGGTGAACATAATGTATAAATTTGTTGACTAACTGCGGTAAATTTCACCAAAAACAGCTTTGTAAGTGCGTCGGTAGTTCTATTGCTGCACGTATACACCTCAACTATTGCTACTGACTACTGCCTGTATAAAGCGTATATAGAGCGTCAATAGCAATTGACCTGAAAATATCTGCGACAATTGGCTTTTAGCCCTTGATTTTCACCGCATTTTTACGCCATCTGCGTTCTACCTACGCACGACTAATGCATCATTAATGTCTGAAGAGTGTACTATAAACTTATATTCAAGACCGCCAAAAAATAAACGCGCCTCTTGGTAGCTCTATTTCAATACTATGCATGGGTACTTACAAGTATGCTTGTGTACTCACTATACTCCTGTGCCCCTACCGGGTGCCTGTGGCATCCCGAGCTTCGCTCGTGACACATTCATTTGCGTGCTGCTGCTTTTAAGAAAGGTTTGACGCTCCAAGTCTTGGTAAATTCGTGTTTCTTCAATTTTCATTCTATGTGCTTTGCTGTGCTGCGAGCCGGACAGCTTCTACATCAACATTAAGCTGTTGAGCAATCTGCTCCACAGTCATACTTGTTTTTAGTAACAAAGGCACAGTTACTCTCAACATTTCAGCTTCCCGTTCTTCTCGTCCCTCAGCTTTCGCTTCCTGATAAACCCTTGTTTGCTCTAAAGTCAGTCCCAGCATAGCTTCCACTTCCTCTCTACTCAACGAAGAAAACTTATAAACGGCAATGGTGGTAATAATATCTAGGATTTCGTTTTTCGGCAGTGTACCTGTTTCTTCTAATTCTACCCGCTCAATTAATAGACGAGCCTGCTCCGCCATCGTTTCATCCGGTGCTAGAGTCAACTGCATTAAATTAATGCCTATTGGCAGAGTATTGGGATCGCCTAACTCATCGAGATAGATTCGCTGCACTTGGTCGCTGTTGAGAAATAGTCGATGAATTCTCGTATCGCTCGGTTCACTAGAGCGTGATGGAAAAATTACCACACAGAACCAATCATCATACTGAGAACGATTCCTGTTCAAGTACATCATCGATTCAGTAAAAAACCGATAGTATAGGGCTTCATCCTTCTGAAACTGCACCTCAGCAAAAAAAACAATTTTAGATGTTGCACCCTCTGGAGGTAAAAACACACCATCAATGCGAAAAGCGGTTTCTTTTACTTCAACTGATTCAAATCGGTAGTTTTGCGCCTCTATTGGAGGGTCATCAACCAGTTCAAAAAGTAACCCAGGAAAGCGCTTAAATATTTGGTAATAAATGGAGTCGCGTTTCACTACTTCATCCTTAAATTCGCGAGGTTTTGACTATTTACTCGCTCTTTCAACGGACACTCTACTCTTTTGAGCCAGGTTCGTCAAAATGACAATAAGTAATGTCCCAGCCCAGTTATATTTCGTTACACATGCGGACTGCATGACTTCTTCTTAAATTGTTACCCGAAGTGCTTGAAAAGTGTTCTTTGCGTGAGGAACTGTTGTTCTAAATTTGTTTTTTGTATGCCTTGAGATTAATTTGATTGTGTTTTGATTGTGTCAGTACATAATTTGGAGTCAGTACACTCCTGCCATGTCTAATTAACCAACACAATTTAATCAACTTTTTGACATCTACCCGAAACGTAAACGTCACTTTTTTGACAATAGTATTCGCGCTATCAACCATCCCCAAAAAGACTATCCACATCAAGTGGCTCTGCTTTACCTTGGATTAAGGCATTTGGTCGCCCCTCTAGTTCTGTCCCCCTTCACTACAACCGAAATCCCGCATCCGCTTCTATGTCCGCCAATGCAATGGGGTCGTCCAAGTCTTCTTCCCAAAAACCATCATCTTCCTCATCTTCATCCTCCTCATCCCCCTCATCCCCCTCATCAAGAGCAACGTCAGCCTTTGGGACAGGTGGTGGTACAGCCGCAGGTGTGGTCGGTACGCTCTTACTCTCTTGCTTTGATGCCATACCAACCGTCGGTGAGACTAATACCGATTGTGCCATCCCTTCTATTGAACAGATCCGCCTAATCGTATTAATCTGATTCTCCAAATGTCCAATTGCCCAAAGTGCAATCGAGCGCAATTCAACTTCATTTGCCCCATTCGCTTTCATTGCCAGTGGCAACCAAAATGCCTTGAGCGTAAATACCACCATCTCGACTATCCCCATATCGGAGGGATGCTGGCTCAAATAGCGAAATAGTTTCCCCGTTTGGGTTGCTGCACTGCGCTTTATCTGTGGAATCACCTCAAACTTATGAAGCCCCATTCCCTACATCCCCCGCACTCAGTACATACCAACCCACCGTCATTATCAAAAGCGCTCGCACTCGCGCGCGTACCTCCCAGCACCAGCACTTACCTCCCTTTTCCTGACTATAACTACACATTTCATATCGACTTACTATACTTTATAAGTGAATAAATGTATTTAATTAAACTATACTACTACTGGGCAAGTAAAGTCATGTTATTTCATCTATTACTATGCTCAAGTAATGTAAAAGCAACTTAAGTATAGTTAGAATCGCCCCTACCCAACCGACCGCACCGAACACCCCATCACCCAAAGTCAAGTTAAGTCAACTTATGGCAGTGTTAAGTCAAGTTATGACAACGCGCGTACTTCACCCAACAATTCCACCCGAAAAAAGGGTTCAAACCCTTGCATGGTAAGGATTTCGGTTATTTTAGCCCCCGATAAAGTGGGACTACCCCAAAGGGTTTTCGGGTAGGGCAACCACGATTGTGGTGTACTCACTACACTTCTGTGCCCCTGCGGGTGCCTGTGGCATCCCTCGCTTCGCTCGTGACACAGAAGTTTCGTTCGCCCGGAGGGGGTTGTTGCCAGTTGTCGCGTGCTGCTGTTGTTGTTGTTATTGTAGTGCTTGCGTTGGGTTGAGTGAAGCTCGCGCACTGTGTAGTTTCGCTGCTGATGTGGGAATACTTCATACAAGACAAACAGTGGTTGGAGCAACAGCTCTTGTGGAACGATGACAGCATTAGCTATCTTGCGCGTTGAGAAGTTGAAGACTTTTGGTAATGTTGGTGGCAGTGAAGCACACACCGCCCGTCTGAAGGATACCCCAAATGCTGACCCTCAAAAAAAGGAAACCAACATTCGTCTAATTGGCAACCCTCTTGACCCGTCACTCGAAGAACTGGTGAAAACCAAAATTGAAAAGGAAACTAAACACACGTTAAAAACTGAGAACTCTTCACGCAAACGAAATAAGGATAAGGACAACCCAAATTCAAAGAAAATTCGGCTGCGTCCGGATGCGGTATTGTGTTCAGAAATATTCCTTAGCGCTTCACCTGAATACTTCCGCGCCTTAGACCCAAGTCGTGCTGGGGAGTGGGATGAGCAATTGATGTGGAATTTCGCCAATGCTTCTACCAAGTGGCTGCTTGAGAATTATGGTGATAAATGCGTCCGAGCGGAACTGCATCTGGATGAGGCAACCCCCCACATCCACGCCTATATTGTCCCCGTCAACGATAAAACCAAACTGCTCAGTCATAAAGCTATGTTTGGGGGAAATGGTAACGAAGGCAAGATTAAACTCTCCAGGCTCCAGGATAGTTATGCCTCTGCACTGGCACCTTTAGGTATTTCTCGCGGGGTAAAAGGCAGCAAAGCTACTCACACCCAAGTTAAGAAATATTATGCGGCAGTTAACTCAGATCCTCTGCTGATGGAATTAGACCGACTGGCACCACAACCAGGGGAGACGGCACAGCAATTGTTTGAGCGAATAAAGACTGACCCCACAATTCAAACCATCAATCATCAACTAGCCGATCGCTCTAGAATAATTGAGCTTGAAAAACGGGCATCACAGAAGGCTCTAGCTTCTGATAAATTACGGCAACAACTAGAAAACCGCGTAGCTGAATTGGAATCCGAGAACTTTTATTGGAAAGAGCAAGCCGACCAACTGCGAGATTTACCCCTAGAAGATGTGGCATGGCATTTAGGACTAGATAAAGCAGATAAAGGAGGGAACCGTTGGAAAGGGCTAGGGGGAGTTATCAATATTACTGATTCTAAATGGTACGACTTTACAGCATCCAAAGGTGGCGGTGGAGCTATTAATTTGGTAATGCACGTAAACTCTTGTAATTTTCGGCAAGCTCTAGCTTGGTTGCATGATCGCTTTAATGAAGAGGGGATGCTGCGTGCAACCAGAGCTTACGCACAAACTATCGCTACTAAAATTGTTGCAGAAGAACCTACACCGCAGTTTGTACCACCACTGGAGGATGAGTCGAAGTGGCAAGCGGTACAGAATTATTTGACTAAAACTAGGGGACTGCCTGAAAACTTTATCGATGCCCTTCATTCCAAGGGATGGATTTATGCTGACGAGCAGCAAAATGCTGTGTTTGTGATGCGATCGCAAGATTACGAAACCACCACTGGCGCGTTTTTGCGAGGGACGCGAAGGGATAACAATTCGTTTATGGGATACGCGCTTGGCACAAAACGGACGCAGGGATGGTTTTACTTCCACTTGGGCGGTAAACCAACGGATGAAGTACATTCATGTGTCCTCTGTAAATCTCCCATCGATGCGCTCTCGTGCGCTGCGCTATTTGTTGCTGTACGTTCTGGTATGTCCCAAACGCGGACAATGTTTTTGGCGGTGGATAGTCCCAAAAGTCTACCGTTGGATTTTCTCTCTAAAGTCCGTGCCATTACTGTTGCCTGCTCCCACGATGACACGGGACGGGAGATCGCACAAGCTATTAAAGAATTACTGCCGCATTCCAATATAGTGCAACCACAAGCACTTGATTGGAATGCGGAACTGTTGGAGTATTCGCGGCAAAATTTGATGCGACAAAAGGAAGCAGAAAAGAAAAAAAGTTGGGGATTGGAACGCTAGTAAAAACCGTGCAGCCGACGCAGTGCATAGGTGGATGAACGGTGGGTAATACTTGCATAACTGAATATTTCAGTCTACATTTTTACCTAAAAGCTAATACCTAGTAGTCCTCCTTCCTCACTCTCATCCGTAAGTCTCAGTCTCACAAAAAAATTAAAATCAAAATCCAGTGGGAACTCTGAACGTGGAACCATATCTGAATTCAATGTGCAGATATACTGAAAGCCAAGCCTCCTTGACTCTCTATCAGCTAATTGTAGAGCAAGGGATACTTGTCTCTCATCTACACCATCAAAAATTGTGCTGTCATGAATTAATATACGCGGTGAAGGGTCACGCTCTGACCAAAGTTGCGCCAACATTAAGTCATAACAGAATATCTTCATCTTATCGATCCCTTCACTACCATCACGTCTAATTTCTACTCGGAAACTAAAGCCATTGCTTCCTACATCAATAACAAGTATTCCTGGAACGTCGTAAAGGAATCGAGAGTTAGTGCTGAATAAATTAATAGCACGTTCTGCTTGCTCATTCCGTTCTCCATAGTCGCGGCGTGCGCGTTGCAGTAACTGTTCTTTTTCAATTTTTAAGGTACTTTTTTCCTCCTCAAATTGTTTTAATTCTTCGATGCGTTTATTAATCTCATTGAGATTAGCTACATTATCAAGATAAATTTCTTGTAGCATTGTGTATTCTTCTAAAGCTCCATGCGTCTTTAGGACTTCCAACAGTTCAGCACGCTCTTCAATTTTTTCCCTAAGAAAACTTTCTCTAGAAGCTATTTCCCTTTTAATACGTTTAATTTCACTTCCTAAAAACTCTCTACGATTCTCTATTAGTCGGCGATGAAATATTTCTACTTCTTCCAGTCTTCTAACTACTAAACCTGGTAATTCAATACCAGCATTTTCATATATATGAACAACATCTTCCGGTCTTGGTTCATCTTCCGATTCCAGACTGGATTGATAAAAATCGAGTAATTTCTGTTCGATAATATTTTTATTAGTTACCTCATGAATTTGTGAGGTTAAACGGTTAACCGTTACTTCTAATTCATGGTATTGGGGCGCTACTCGAAAATTGTTAAGAGTTTCTTTTCTTTCACGTAGTTGTGCTTCAACCTGAACTTTTAAAGCTTCCAGTTCACCTATAGAACCAAAAATTCCAATTGCAACTCCAGGTTCTGTATCTTTTTTAAGTTTTTTAATATCTGCTATTAATTTCTGTTTATCCTTTAAAAGTTGTAGGTCTCTTGCCTCTTCCCAAGCAAGACCTAGTAAAAAAGCATTATTAACTTGCTTATCCCATCCAGGTTGCTTTGGGTAATGCTCAAATGGTGTAGAAAATGCGTCTCTTCCCCGACGGATAAAGTAAGAAATCAGTCCTCTAAAAGTAGGCTTATATTTCTTAGCTTCATTATCAATGGTTAATC
The DNA here is from genome assembly GCA_964245695.1 of uncultured bacterium. GTDB lineage: Bacteria > Cyanobacteriota > Cyanobacteriia > Cyanobacteriales > Nostocaceae > Hassallia. The sequence continues at coordinate 7,059 of CAXTNZ010000007.1, forward strand.
CAAATGTTAGATTTCCCAGAACAGCCTTCCAGTCTTCCAAACTTAGAACTTTTTTACCTTCTTGTTGTTTTGGTTGAATAGGCCAGTTAGCAGTATCTCCATCAATTACTACCTGAGACCTATCTTCAGTATTTCTTGTAACAGTGATAATTTGATTTGCAAGTGTAAGCTCTAAACTAAAAGCCCAACCACGAATATTTCTAGAACCAAGTCCTTTGGCTGTTGGAATCGTGCCTCCAAGACAAAAGTGAATAATTTCAATGAGAGTAGATTTACCCAATCCATTACGAGAATCTCTTCTGCCAGAGTCTTCTGTGCGATCTGCTAAAACTACGTTAAAGCCAGGTCTAAACTCTACCGTTTTGAATGATGCACGATTACAACGAACAGCATGAATCATCGGTGACACCTATGAAGTAATCCTGCATTCATCTCAATTGCTCCTATAGCGTATAGGAGATCAAGAGTTAAAACAAAACGTTCAAATGTGGCAACTTCTGGCATGGTAGCAACAGCACTCCAAAGTGATGAAACTGTTCTTTGTTGGTACAAATGTTCTAGTATTGTAGCACCTACCCCCAATAGAGAGTGACTGGTAGAGATATGTTTTGTAGGAAGAATCATCGCTCGAACACCTCGCACTTCTCAAAGAGATAGTATAGAACTGCTAAACCAGCCGCTCGTAGGTCATAATCTAGACTACGATTGCAAGAAAACTCATGCAAAGCATCCAATAGAGCATTTCCCTGTAATCCTGCCGCTCGAAGGTTGTGGTACTCCTTAGCGAATCCTGCCTTTAGTTTTTCTGGAAAATCAGGAATTACATTAACCATATTCTCAACAAATTTGCCAACCATTCTTGCTTGGATAACACCGCTCGTTAGTCTCGATTGAGCAGATCCAGTCAGTTCATTTTTAGACATTTTTGTAACTACTGGAACAACAGTATAACTTTCATCAAATTCTACGGGCATACTAAGGATTCCGTCAGTAACCATATCCAATTCTCTGAATGTAATATTTGCCATTGCATTAATAAGTAAATCTTGCTCTTGTTGAGAATTTGATAAAGAATCAAGCTCTTTTCTATATTCCTTAATTCTAGATTTTACTTCCTTAATTTGCTTTTTTAATTTTGCTTTTGGTTGTACTTCTTGAGTAAGGCGTAAATCATCTTCTAACTCCTTGAGTAGTATATAGTCTTCATCTATATGTTCTTTCAAATCTTGTTTTCGTTGCTGATGCAAAGCCACAATTTACTCTCCTTTAAATCGCACCATCAACGCTTGCAAAGCTGCTTTTAGGTCTATTCCTGTTCCTAGTTCTAATTCACCTTCATAGTCCAAAATAAAAGGAATAAGAGGTATAGCAACCTTCAATCTGTGCTTGAAATCCAATTCAGGAGCATTGATAACTTTCGCTAAGGCTGCTTGGCTAGGAGGTAAAGCAGTACCATTTTGTTGTAATTTAGTTAGATTTTGCTGTATTCCTTGTAAAATAAGCTGCATTTCTCTCTCTGGTACTTGGTCAGTTTCTATTGCATCTAAAACAGTAGAAATCATAACCATTTGAGATTGATCTAATCGTTCAGTGATGGCTGTAATTATGTTCTGTTCACTAGCGTTATAACGAACTAGTAGTCCTTGACGCAAGTCATTAATGTTTTCATAGATAGCCTTCTGCCCAGCAGATAATCTATCTAATCTAGTGTTCATCTGTTGCAACTGGATAGCTAAATCCTGCATTTGTACAGTTGGTTCACCAGTTATCTGCACTTGTAGTTCGTCGTATTCCTTCTGATAACGATTAGCAGATTCCCGCAATTGCTCAATTTCTCGCCTGTACCTAGCCTTGCGACGTGGATCATCTTCACAATACCGCAAGGAATCTTCATACGCTTTGAGTAAATCTTGGTCTTGTCTAATGTTGTCTTCTAAATGTTGAAGTCTCAGGTTGAAGTTTGAAGGCATCACTGTTTAAGAGTTATTACTTTAGGTTAGGTATGAAACGTACTGTAGTATTTTAGACCTAAAAATAGTCTAGGCATTATAGTATCATAGTTAACTTAAGTGATAATCCCAATTTTTAAAAGGTAAAAAAACCTACCTTATTTGAAAATATGCAGGTATTCAATATCTAAATTACGGTGACGTACCTACACCTACCTGTACTCAGGAGGTGTAGGTACGTCACTCATGGCAGCGCCAACCCCTCCGCTATCGCCGCCCGATTTTTCCCAGTTGCTAGCCTGACTGTCGGGCTAATATATATTGTCAATGGGCTTTGTCCTGCCGTAGACGATTGTGCAAGCACCACCGCAGATAATAAAGCTTCACCATAGGCGATGGCGCTTGCACCTACCGTAGGCGATCGCAAATATTGAAACAGGTTCATTCAAGCTTTTTACGATCGGCTTCGCTACCTCAAATCGCTCGCATTTCCCCATGTTGCCGAATGTGTTCGACTAACCGCTTGGTTTCACCGCCAGCTAATTCCAGTTCCCTGAGATTACCCACTAAAACAAACAATTCCTTTGCCCTACTAACAGCGATATGCACGTAAATTAGGTTTACGATTAAGGAACCAAAAACTATGCTCTTGGTGGCACTGGTAAGGTGAGAAGATAATGGCCGCTTTTTCTCCCCCCTGGAAGGTGTGAACCGTGCCAAATCATCCCACGAAAAGTTTTGCCAACGCTGAGTGAGTCGATACCTTAGCGCATTGGCTTGCTGCGACGCAGGGGGACATTACCCCAATTGTCTTTGAGTTGTCATCCGAGCCAATAGAGTAGCGTACTTAAGCAAGGACGCTATTACAGCTTCTACGGCATTGATTTCTTCTGGATTGGTGTGATTTAAGTGGCTTCCCTCAACATGGTAAGCCAGTAGGTGCAGTTCTGTTTCAGTCTGGTCATCATCTGAAAGGATTTGTAGACCACCGGGATAGTTGGGACTGCAAAACTGGATAATGGGTGGGGTGCACCGGTAGTGATTAGAGAGGATAATGCCGTTGCCCATAACGTTATGGGCGATTCCTAAGTTATGAGTCAAGTGGATAAGGGAGCTTACCCTTCAAGTGTCAGCGTCTCCAGTTGTGAGAGCAATTTTTCTATCTGTTTGCGCTTCTTGGGGTCTGACCAAATACGCGACTTTCTTAGCTTGGTAGTCGCAGCAGTAAAGCGCTCTTTATAATCGTTAGACTCGGTTTTTTGGGTAGAGTTTGGAGTTTTCTTCTCGGCAAGGCGCTGTTTGATTTCGCTTAAAGACCAGTTTTGGGCAATAGCTTGTTCTAAAAAGGCAACGCGCTCCGAAATATCCGCAATAGTAGCGATCGCTTTGGCTTTGGTGTACTCAAGGGAGCCTTTTCGTAGTGCCTCAAGGATGTCTTTAGGAAGGTTTAACAAGGGTAGACGATTCTTGACGAAAGATTCCCAGGTCATTAACCCTAAGCCATCAAACACCTCATCAACGATTTTTCGGTCTGGGTTTTCCGGCTGCTCCTGATTTCGGTCTGAGTTATCAGTTTCGCTTTCGCCCATAACGTTATGGGTTTCTCCTTTGCTATCTTCTTCGTCCTGACCTATAACGTTATTGGTTGTGGAGTCGCTTTCAACTTCGCCCATAACGTTATGGGTGGATGCATCACCATCATCCTCATCCTGACCTCTAACGTTATTGGTTAAAGAGTCACTTTCAACTTCGCCCATAACGTTATGGGTGGTTGCGTCACCCTCGACTTCATCTTTGCCCATAACGTTATGGGTAACTGTGGATGCTTTCTTCTGTTCGCGTTGTAGGCGATAAAGTACGGTTGGAATTGACTCAACGTTTCGACCTAGTTTGAGAGCCAGCAGTTGCAAAATACCTTCGGTTTCCTCGACTGGGTTGAGGTCTTCTCGAAGTAAGTTTTCTATCAGTGCAAGTTGAAAAGCTGCGTTGTCGTCTAATTCTCTGACGACGACGGGAACTTCTTTTAATCCAATTTCTAATGCGGCACGATAGCGTCGCTCTCCTGCTACTAATTCGTGTTTTTCTCCATCAATGAGGCGTACCAATAGGGGTTGCAGGATGCCATGCTGTTTGATGGATTCGGTTAACTGCTTTAATGCCTCTGAGTCAAAGTAACGGCGCGGTTGAGTCGGTGGAAGCTGAATTTGCTCTAACGGGATAGACGCTTGTGAATCAGCATTATTGATGCCTATAGTGTCCCAAGGTACTTCAAGTTTGCTTTTGAGGGGTTGGTTGGTTTTAGTGCGTCTCATTTTAATGATTCTAATTCGATGGCTATTTTTTTCAAGACTTCGACAGATGGGTGCTTTGGTTCATACACAGCTAGGGGCATTCGCTCTTCTGATGCATCAACAAAAGCTGTGGAGCGAGGAATCGGGGCAAAGACTGTTCCGGCTTTCGATAGTTGTTCGGTGATGGCTGCTAAGGTGCGAGTGTCTTGGGAGTTGCGGGCATCGTATTTTGTAGGTACAAACCCAGCTATTTGTAGTTTGCGGTTGGGTTTTTTGCGAACTGTAGCAACCGTTTTTAATAGTTCGCCTGTGCCTTCAAAGGCTTTGAAATGGGTTTCCAGGGGCACGAGAACGTGGGTGGCGGCTACAAGGGAAATGTAAGAAAGCAGCCCTAAGCTGGGAGGGCAATCTATTAAGATAAAATCGTAATCTGATTCAATTGGTTCAATGGCTTCTCTTAGGCGGAAATCCCGCATTGAAGCACTAACCAATTGCATTTCTGCCGTACTGAGAGAGATGTTGGCAGGGGCTAAATCCATACCGTGAATTCCCGATATTATTGGCAGGGGTTGTTCCTCCACAATGGCATTGTGAACGGTTTGCTCTAATTCTCTCGGAGCCAAGCCCATAAAAATAGTTAAGCTGGCTTGGGGGTCGATGTCGATGAGCAGGACGCGATGACCCAGTTGTGCTAGGTGGTAGCCCAGGTTTTGGGTAAGAGTAGTTTTGGCAACACCTCCCGCCTGGTTGAAGATTGCGATGATTCGGCTCATAAGCGAGTTTGTTTATCTGCCCCGTTATAAATAAAGATAACTGGTGATGGGTCAATCTCGATAATTGCCCCATTGCCTGCAATTATTGCCGAGTATAATAATGTGAAGTCGCGCTGCTCACTTTGTTACTTTCACTCTAGCGGATAACAAACACAACATGATCTCAGGGGAAATTAAAAGTCGAATAGATAAAATCTGGGATGCCTTCTGGTCGGGTGGTATCTCCAATCCCCTCGAAGTCATTGAGCAGATTACTTACCTACTGTTTCTGCGTCGCCTCGATGACCTGCATACCCTGGAAGAAAACAAAGCTAACCGACTCAAGCGCCCGATGTCACGGCGGATTTTTCCAGAGGGGCTAGATATCAAAAAACGTTCCTACGATGATTTGCGTTGGTCGAGGTTCAAGCACTTTGCAGCGCCGGAGATGTTTGTTGTAGTCAATGAGCATGTTTTCCCTTTCCTGCGGACTTTGGGAGGGGATGATTCGACTTACGCGCACCACATGAAGGATGCCCGCTTCACGATTCCGACTCCGGCGCTTCTGTCTAAGGTGGTGGATTTGCTGGATGGTGTACCAATGGAAGACCGGGACACCAAAGGCGACCTCTACGAATATATGTTGGGCAAGATTGCCTCGGCTGGACAAAATGGGCAGTTTCGCACGCCGCGCCACATTATTCGGCTGATGGTGGAACTGACCGCACCAAGTCCGGGGGATGTGATCTGCGATCCGGCTAGTGGTACTTGTGGCTATCTCGTGGCTGCTAATGAATATCTGCGGGAGCATCACCCGGAAATTCTGCGCGATGCCAAGCTGAAGGAACATTTTCATCATCAGATGTTTCACGGGTTCGACTTTGACAATACCATGCTCCGTATTGGCAGTATGAATATGCTGCTGCATGGGGTGGAAAACCCGGATGTGCGTTACAAAGACTCGCTGGCAGAGGAGCATTCTGGTGATGAAGAATCTTATACCCTTGTCCTGGCTAATCCGCCTTTTGCTGGGTCGTTGGACTATGAGAACACGGCTAAGGACTTGCAGGCGATTGTTAAGACTAAGAAGACTGAGTTGCTATTCCTGGCTCTGTTTTTGAGATTGCTCAAGCCTGGGGGACGGGCGGCGGTGATTGTACCGGATGGTGTGCTTTTTGGCTCTTCTAAGGCACATAAGGAACTGCGCCGCCTGTTGGTGGAGGAGCAGAAGCTTGATGCTGTGATATCTCTGCCGGGTGGTGTGTTTAAGCCCTACGCGGGTGTTTCTACGGCGATTTTGCTATTTACTAAAACTAACTCTGGTGGAACTGATTTTGTTTGGTTCTACGATGTGGATGCTGACGGGTTGAGTTTGGACGATAAAAGAGCGCCTTTGCTTTCTGAAGATAAATTAGGTGCTGTACCTGCGGCTTTGCTAACAGCAGAGGAACATACTAAGAATAATCTGCCAGATGTGTTGAGTCGTTGGCGATCGCGGAATACTACGGAACGAGAGCGACCCCGTACTGCTCAGAGTTTCTGTGTACCCAAGGTTGATATTGCTACTCAGGGGTATGACCTTAGTTTGAATCGTTATAAGGAAGTGGTGCATGAAGAGGTGGAACACCGCGCACCCAAAGACATCCTCGCTAATTTGGCCAAGCTGGAAGCGGAGATTCAGCAGGGGATGAAGAAGTTGGAGGAAATGCTGGGATGAGCAGCGCGTGGAAGAAAGTTGCAATTGGCGATATGGTGGACGATGTTAAGACATGGAATCCTCTGCGCTCTGTGCCGAATGATAGTTTCGACTATGTTGACTTAAGTGCAATTGATCAAGACTCAAAGACCATTATTGGAGTGCGTAAGGTTATATGCGGGGACGCGCCAAGTCGCGCCCGCCAACTTGTAGCAAAAGGAGATGTTCTCGTCTCAACTGTACGTCCTAACCTGAACGGCGTAGCGCTAGTACCCGAAGAACTCGATGGAGCAACAGCTTCAACAGGATTCTGTGTTCTTAGACCACGTAAAGATTTTCTGGACGGAACCTACTTGTTTCATTGGGTCAAGTCACCAAAATTTATCAGCGACATGGAGAAAAAGGCAACAGGAGCTAATTATCCTGCTGTTTCGGATCGCATCATCTCTGAATCGCAAATTCCCCTGCCACCTTTAGAAGAACAGAGGCGGATTGCAGAGGTACTCGATCGCACCGAAGAACTCAGGTCTAAACGTCGGGAAGCGATCGCACAACTCGACACCCTCACCCAAGCCATCTTTCTAGAAATGTTCGGCGATCCAGTTACGAATCCAAAGGGGTGGTGTGTTTATGAGCTAGACAAACTTGTAAGTGAATTTCGTTATGGTAGCTCTAACAAATCTCAGATTCGAGGTAAACCTGCTCTGAGAATTCCAAATATAATTGGAGGATCGATAGATTTATCAGACTTAAAACTGGTTCCTGTTAACCCCTCAGAATTTGAGCGTTTACAGTTAATTGATGGAGATATTCTATTCGTGCGAACTAACGGAAATCCCGACTTTGTAGGTCGTTGTGCAGTGTTTGATAGTTCTGTGGCAGCATCTTCTGGATTTTCTAGTGATGAGTTTATTTTTGCATCGTACCTAATCCGAGCAAGACTTCAATTGGACAAAATTAGTCCTATATTTTTTCGTGAACTCATGCTCGGTTCTAATGGTAGACGGGAACTGCGTTCTCGCTCCAAAACATCTGCTGGTCAATTTAATATAAATACTGAGAATCTTAAAACAGTTCCCGTTTTCCTCCCCCCTCTTCCTCTGCAACAAGAATTTGCCTGCCGCGTCGAAGCTGTAGAAAAACTCAAAGCAGCACACCGCGCCTCACTGTCAGAACTCGATGCCCTTTTTGCTTCGCTCCAACATCGCGCATTCCGAGGAGAGTTATAGCTATGCGTGGGGAATTCATTGGAGTTTGGTCTGAATCTTGGCGGGAAATATGGAGCAAACTTGCCCGACATAGCAAAGCACCTGATGACTTGTTCAGCGAGCTTTACCGAGAGTTAATTGCTGTAATCATTGTCCCACCTAATCAGACAGACGATGAAAAGGTATTGGCTGAGAAAAGATTTGCGGAAATCGTCAGTGATCCACCACAGGCGAGAAAGGCATTTATGAAAACAAAATCTAGGGACTTACGTGGTGAACGGTTTATTGTGAAGTTCTTTGAGCGTGCCTATCAGGTCGTAGAAGATTTAGGAGGCGATTTGCTTGCCAATCGCTATTTCAATTTAGTTAGTGCCTTTATAAATAAATACAGCCTGCGGTATGACTTGAGGCGACCTTGCTCTCTTTGCCCAACGCTTCCAGGAGTCTTTGCAAATCTCATACGTGACATCAGAACAGCGACTAATCAAGATGCTCACCTTAATAGCCTAATGAAAGATTTTGAGAATGCAATCCGCGACCTTCGGATCGATTGCTCGGATAGCAGAATCAAAACTTGTATTCAGAAACAAATCAATCTGATTGAGGCGATGGGCGCACGCTATCCAGGCGTAAACAAAACAACATTGGGCGACATCTGCGATCAGGTTGGAAGTTGGCCACATGCCACATTGAAGGAGTCGTTGAAGAAGATATATGGATTTGCCTCTAACTATCCTGGAATCAGGCATGGAGGCAATTCTAATGGTGTAATTAGGGATATTGAAATGCGCGATATGGTAGCGGTGTCTATTCTTCTTGCTGGTTTTGCCCCCTATCTTACAGATCAGATCAACGCTGATATTATTTACCGAGGAGAATTATGACATGAAAGCCACCGAAGCCAAGCTACTCGCCTTTATTAAGAAGTCCCCCCAATTCATTATTCCCATCTACCAGCGTACCTACTCGTGGACAGAAAAGGAATGTCGGCAGTTGTGGGATGACATCCTGCGTACTGGCTCAAATGACGACATCGCTGCCCACTTTGTTGGCTCCATTGTCTACATCGAAAAAGGGCTTTATCATGTATCAAGCCAGTCTCCACTGCTGGTAATCGACGGACAGCAACGCCTAACGACAGTTATATTACTGCTCGCCGCACTGGCTAATGCCCTTGGCGACATCGAACCAGTGGACGGTTTTTCACAGCGAAAATTGCGAAACTATTACCTCCTTAACCCTGAAGAGAAAGATGAGCAGCACTTCAAGCTGATTCTTTCGCAAACCGACAAGGCTTCGCTTATAGCCATTCTCAACAGTTCCGAGCAGCCCAGAGACTACTCCATCCGCGTGACAGAGAACTTGAAGCTGTTCGAGTCGCTGATTAAAGAGCGTAAGGGCGATCTGGCGACTGTGTGTAAAGGACTGGCAAAACTGGTGGTTGTAGATATCGCCCTCAGCCGCGACCAGGACAATCCACAACTCATTTTCGAGAGCATGAACTCAACTGGTCGCGAGTTAAGCCAAGCCGACCTGATCCGTAACTACATTCTCATGGGACTAGAACCCCAGCTTCAGACTAAGCTTTATGAGCAGTATTGGCGACCTATGGAAGTGGAGTTTGGACAAGAGGCTTATGGTACACACTTCGACAGCTTCATGCGCCATTTTTTAACAGTGAAAACTGGTAATATTCCCAACCAGGGAGAAGTGTATGAAGCATTCAAAGCTCACGCACGTTTTCCAGAAGTAGCTCAGGCTGGTGTGGAGGCACTAGTAGCTGATATTCGCACCTTTGCCCGCTACTACTGCGCCATGACATTGGGTGCTGAACCAGACCCTGACCTTAAATTAGCCTTCCAAGACCTGCGAGAGTTAAAGGTAGATGTAGCTTATCCTTTCCTCTTGGAACTTTATCACGATTATGCTTTGGGCGATTTTACCAAGGCAGACTTTCTGACAGCAGTGCGGCTGGTTGAATCCTATGTATTCCGCCGTGCCATCTGTGCCATTCCCACCAACTCGCTAAACAAAACTTTCGCCACCCTTGCAAAGGCTCTTAAGAAAGACCGCTACATCGAAAGCATTCAGGCTTACTTGCTTTTACTGCCATCCTATCGGCGCTTCCCCAACGATGAGGAGTTTAAGCGTGAACTGCAAACCAAAGACCTCTACAAATTCCGCAGTCGCAGTTACTGGATTCGTCGTCTAGAAAATCACAATCGCAAGGAACGAGTGTCCGTTGACGAGTACACCATCGAACATATTCTGCCACAGAACGAAAACCTTTCTTCAGCATGGAAGAAAGTACTGGGTACAGAGTGGCAGCGAATTCAACAGACTTACCTGCACACGATCGGCAACCTGACTCTCACCGGATACAACTCGGAATACAGCGACAAAACATTTACTGAAAAGCGTGATATGCAGGGAGGCTTTAAAGAGAGTCCGCTGAAGCTAAATCAGGGTCTTGGACTGATAGAACAGTGGGATGAAGATGCCATTCGCCAACGCGCAGACCGACTCTCTACCATAGCACTCGATGCCTGGGCAGCCCCTAAGCTGGAAACCAGCGTGCTTGAGTGCTATAAATCCAAGCCCGCCCAATTAGGCTATACCATAGTAGATCACCCGTATTTGCTTTCTGGAACAATGGCAGAGGTGTTTAAAGTATTCAGTAAGGAAGTTCTTGCGCTTGACCCCTGCGTGACCGAGGAATTTCTCAAGCTTTACGTTGCCTACAAAGCAGAGTCCAACTTCGTGGATATAGTACCGCAAGCCAAGCGGTTACGCCTCTCGTTAAATATGCCATTCCCCGAAATCAATGATCCGAAGGGCATTTGCAAAGATGTATCCGGTGTAGGGCGGTGGGGTAATGGCGATGTAGAGCTTGGTGTGGCATCGCTTGATGAATTGCCCTATGTTTTAGGGTTGGTGCGGCAGTCACTTGAAAGACAGATGGGAGGCATAGAGTAGTCCAATGAGTAACTTTGCCTTCCTCCAATATCGAGCATTCCGAGGAGAATTATAATAAAGTGCCAGCCAGAGACTCCATTCACGAAACTGTTAAAGAGGCAATTATCAAAGACGGTTGGGAAATTACGGACGATCCCTATGTTATTTCCTATGGTGAACGCTTTTTATTTGTAGACCTTGGTGCAAGCGGCTTTATTGGAGTTCGGCAGGGAAATAAACACATTGCCATTGAAATTAAACAATTTCGTGGTCAATCTCAAGTAGCTGACCTAGAGCAAGCTATCGGTCAATATACGCTATATCGCCTGTTACTTAATCAAGTCGATCCAGAACGTGACCTTTATCTTGCTGTTTCTGAAGCAACCTACAGCGACATATTTACTGAGCCAATTGGAAAACTAGCGATCGCTCAACTACCTTTAAAACTGATTATTGTAGATTTAGATAAAAAGGAAGTAAGCCAATGGATACCATCACGACCTATCGAGAAATCGTCAAACAGGTAATTAGTGATTATGCCAAACTACGCCCATCTCACGGCAACATTCGCTTAGATGCCATATTTGACGAGATGCGCGATCGCTATGCTCTGATGCAGGTTGGTTGGGATAGAGGAAAGCGGGTGCGTGGCAACCTGATCTATGTAATTATCGACAATGGGAAAGTAGTAATTGAATACGATGGTATGGAATGTGGAATTACTCAAGACTTAATTAACAAAGGTATTCTTGAGCGTGATATTGTGCTGGCTTTTCTACCGGATTCGCAGCCTGTTTCTGTAGCTTGAAAATGAGGAGTAGGCTGACATCGTGAGCGTTAGCGGCTCGACTGACTTGTACTGGTATTGAGCCGAGAAAAAAAGCAAAAACGGAAATAGAGGCTGAAAAAGCTTATCCTATATAGATTTCAGCTTTTTACTTCTCTGTTGTAACCAAACATGGTTTAGTACATAATTACTAGTTAATCCAGTTAGAACCAAAATACCAACTTCTGACCCAAGGTTGGTAATGCATCTAAATATGACTGTTAATAGCTCTTTCGTGTCCCCTGCTGCACAAGGGAACGCTGTTTATGACCTTAAACGTATTTGTCGCGCAAGGATTTCAGATTTTCACGGATAATGGCTGTGTGGGGATGATCTACCGCTAGGCTAAGTTCAGCAATTTCCAATGCTTTTTGGAATAGTGCTTCAGCTTCGCTGTACCGTCCTTGGGAATAATAGAGTTCTGCCAAGTTGTTGTAAGTGGTGGCGACATCCGGATGCTCTTCTCCTAGCAGCCGTTGCCTTAGTTGCATAAAAAGTTTATTTATGGACAAGTGTGAGGGGCTAAATAGCGCGAAGAGTTGATTTTAGTGTGCAAAAATTTGAATCTCCCTTTACCATTTTTGGGCAAGTTAGTAAATTACTAAACTTTGTTGCTAGCGGCGATTTTCGCGGCTAGGCACCTTAATTCCTCAACAAGTTTTTTAAATGGGCGAACCGTGAGTATAATTAATCATAATTTTTAACACTAACCGGAAGGATTTTGTGCCCATTATATTTGTGCATGGTGTAGCTGTAAGAGAGCCTAACTCTTTCAGTAAAGTTAAAACTTACCTCCAGCATTATATTGCTCCTGAAATTGCTCCCGATCCTCAAAATGTAGAAATTTTTATTCCTTTTTGGGGTGAAGTTGGTGCTTATTTTGCGTGGGACGGTATCTCTCGACCTCGTAGTGCTTTACTTGCACAGGGTAGCAATACAACGTCATTACTTGAGGAAGCAGTCGCCAGCGCTGAGTTGAGCAATGCTTTAGATGGACTACCCATAAGCTACGAACCCAGCGAAAACACTGGTGGGCTTGCTCCAGCCGGTCCCAGTGTCACAACCTTCGCCAACACTGCACAGTTTCGGCTCAAGGATCTCTCCTTTAGACAGCTTAGCGACCTAGTAGTGACAGTCATCCTTAACCAATCTAGCAACGACCCGCAGCAACAGGCATTTATAGCACTTTCTGCCGACGACGTAGCCCATACCCCTGATACCTTTCTCAATCTTGCACGCTGCCCAGATAGCGAAGCTGAAATAGAACTGCTAAAGCAACTCATTATTGAGCGTTATAATCACTACTCTGGGCTTGCAGGAATGGGTTTGCCTGCGTGGGTAGGGGACTTCGGAGAACATTTAGGCGAGGCACTCAGCCGTGCTGGTCACTTCCCTGGTTTTATTGTGTCTCATGTCCTAACAGAAGTACGCAAACCGCTCAACGACTTTGTCACAAAGTTTTTCGGCGATGTCTTCACCTATCTAAATGCGCGTGGTGATGCGAATGCCCCAGGAAAAATTCCCAAGATAGTACTCGAGGAACTGGACAAAGCTCTTAACAATCAGCAGATCCGTAATGGAGAGCCTCTCATCGTAATGAGCCACAGTATGGGTGGGCAGATTGTCTATGATTTGGTAACCCACTTTCTACCAAAAATGCCAAAATATAAGAACATACGCATTGATTTCTGGTGCGCTACAGCATCACAAGTGGGCTTTTTTGAGGAATTAAAGTTGTTTTTGGAAAGTAGCCCGAACTATAGTAAGAGCCAAAATACCCTAGTTCCATTCCCTAACAAACAGTATTTGGGTAACTGGTGGAATGTCTGGGACGTGAATGATTTTATCAGCTACTCTGCCCGAAACATCATAGATAATGTGGACGATGAAGCCTACAACAGCGGGATGTCAGTGCTTAATGCCCACGGTGGTTATCTGGAACTCCCAAGCTTCTTCCGCACCTTTGCCAGTAAAATTAGGGCGGCTAAAGAGAAAAATTGGGAGTGGTTATGAGCCTTGAACCTGAAGTCTCGACACCAGGTCTGTGGATAAATAAAGAATGGGAGGAAAACAAACCAGGCACTTTTGCTGTAATTATCGGTGTCAGTATCTATGACCACCTTGCAGGTGGCACCAGTCCTGTTAAGGATACTTATGGACTCGGTCAACTATATGTATCTGCACTCACTGCCTATCGGTTTTTCTGCTGGCTGCGTGATAAATATCAGTATAGTAATAGTCCCCTAGCGAATTGTTGGTTGCTCCTATCTCCACGTAAAGATGAAATTTTAGCAGAGCCTACTATAGAGAAGCATACTCTGCCTCCAACTTTTGAAAACTGTGAAAATGCTATTTTGAAATGGTATCAAAGTATGGCAAGATTGCCATCACAAAACACAAAACAAAGCAGATTATTTTTCTTCTTCAGTGGTCATGGAATAGAGATTACAAGAGAAAAACAAATATTACTTCCCTGTGACTATTTGAAAAATGGGAACGTCAATAAAGCCTTAAGCACGAGTAATATTGTATCTGGTTTGGCTGATTTAAACGTAGCAGATCACTTTTTCTTTATTGATGCCTGTCGTAACGATCATCAAAAATTACGGGAGAGAGAAGTTGAGGGTCACCGCGTGCTTAATCCTTCTCCTGCCTACAGTACTAATCCTGAACGGAATGCAGCAATAATTTATGCTAGTTCATCAGGAACGCAAGCTTTCCAGCCCAGAGACACGACAGTAGAAAGTTCACTTTTTGGTCAAGCCTTACTGGAGGGACTTGAAGCTCTCGGTCCAATTGATTTTGAGCGCAATGTTACACCCTGTTCTATCCAGATCGCTCCTCTACATACGTACTTGAACAAGCGTGTGCCCCGTCTGATAAAAGAGCGAGGAGCACAAGTGCGGCAGACCATACCACTAAGTGGCAGCATTTTAAATTTATACACAACTGTTACTCAGATGCTTGAAGCACCAGAAGAATTTCCGATCAAATTCGGTTCACGCCCTTCTGATTCTATCTTCCTAACTCATATACCCCTCAATCAGTGGAACCCGGTACTGCCTCCTCAGGATGGTCCCAGTTCTATTGAGGTTTTTGGTGACGAGAATATGAGTAGAATTTGGTCAGAAGTACGTGTTTACAGTCTAAAGCGTCGTGAGTGGTTAGATGTTGCTACACACTGCAAGATTCTTCAGGTAGACCGTGCTGGCACCAGCTATTACAAAATTAAGTTGAATATAATTGGGAATCTAGGTAGCCATTGGTTAGAACTGAGCGATAATAACCTAATTTTTGCTTGCTTGCTACCAGATGATCAACCTCGAGATGATTCCCTAAGAGAATGTCCAACTTACTTGTTGGAACTCGATCAAGAAGATGAGCAAGATAACAGGCAACTAACCCGCCTTGCAGCTAGTTTAGCAGCTGACGACGACTCATCTTTGTTGAGCGAAGTTGCAAAACTATGGGAACAATATACCAACGAGGATGTGGCTAAAGTAGCCTACTCTCTAAATATGCAAGTTGCCCAAGTTGAAGTATTTGAAAAAGCAGAATCACCCTTGGTAGCAACCATACTGAGTATTATTTTGCTGAGAACACGACGGCAAGATATATCACAGGATTGGCTACATAACCTCGTACAATGGTTCCCAGATAATCCCGATGTACCTATCTTATGGCTTGAGTGCTTACTCCAAAAAACGGGACAGCGACCTCTGTTACCAAACGAGGAGATAACAGATCAACTTTTGGAATTAGAAAAACGTGGATTGCCTCAAACTTGTGAAACATTTGGATATGCTATAAAACAGGTAGAAGAGCTTTTGGAGTGTGCCCAACTAAATGAAAGCCAACGTGAAATTTTGAAACCATTACATTTGAAGTTACGTAAAGCATTACAATTTTTCCGGAATGGTGGACTTTTTAGCGTCTTCGTAGGGAGAAAGGGGGCACTAACACCAAATCTAGTCATAGGCAATTTCAATAGGTAGCTTAGCAGTTCATAAGCTAGTTGACTGGACGGGTAAAGCTAACTGCAAGATACTCAAAACTCAAATACGACAAAATGCACTAATTTTGGAAATATGAATCGTCAGGCTATAGTAGTAGGAATAAGCAAATATCCCTCTGGCTCTGATTTTGATGACAAAGATGCTCTCAAAGCTTTCTCAGAAAGTGCTGAAGCGATCGCTAAACTCTTAGAAGACCATGGTGAATTCAAAGTAACACGACTACCAGAGGCAATTTCACATTCCGAGAGTTCGGGAACTTCTAGATTAACTGTTAGTCAAGCAAAAGAGGTCAACAAGAAGTTACTAAGGAATGAGTTAGATAACTTGTTTGCAATATCAAGTGAATCTGGACCAGATACAGCTCTATTTTACTTCTGCGGACATGGGTATGTTGAACAGCGGGGAAAAATAAACAAAGGGTACTTAGTTACTAGCGATTTTAATTCCTTTACAGAAAACTACGGTTTGTCAATGCAGGACTTGCATGAAATCCTCTTTAATAGTCCTGTCAAAGAGAAAATTGTTTGGTTAGATTGCTGTTACAGTGGTTCTCTGCTCCAAGAAAGACTCAGCAGTATGCTTTCGGGTCAACAGGAAGAACAAGGATATAAATATTGTTACATTACTGCGTCTCGTGACAACCAGCTTGCCTTTAAAGAACTAGCTGGCAACTATGGAGTACTAACAAAAATACTCTTAAATGGTCTGGATCCTGAGCGCCACCCTGAAGGTAAATGGGTAGAGAGCTTAGATTTAGTAAATTTTATCAATCAAGAATTTAAAACGAATGAGGCATTAAAGACAATACCGCAAAACTCTCTGTTTCGCTACTCTACTATGCCTATCTCTCTAGTGAGAGGAAAACGCAAGCCTAAAAAATCCTTCGCTCATCAACAGCAGTTTAACGAGGTTTCTTCTATTGATGAACGAGTACAGTACGTATCATTACTTCCTGCTTCTATTGCAGGTATTAAAAAAATAACATCTAGTCTTGAAAAGTTAGAAAATTGGTGCTTAGAAGCTTCAGAAGCAGGGTATTTAAATGATCAAGAGCGTTCAAATACCAGTATGATTACGCTTAAGCGGCTATTCAATTATGCCATAAAAATTTTAGAATCATTACCAAAAGACAGTTCTGACAATTATAGTAAAGAGTTGTTCTTTTTCGCGTACCAATTACTGATAATATTTTATTTTGAAGCAGTTAGGAAATTTAAAATACAATTGGATGATGATCCTACAGTTAAGCGATTGTGTAAAGGTGATTATATTGTTAGAGATAACTTTATCAACATTTGCTTTAAACTGAAGCTGAACGTGAAGGATATTGTAGATCCGGAATTTTTAGATGTAAATATTTTCGCAGTAGATAATGTGCTAGTGCGTTGCAAACCCATCATTGAACATTTGTGCGGTACTATGCGCATTCTTGGTATGCATGAGCCGATTTCGCTTAGCCAAATCTACACAAATATCAATGTTTTGCAAAAAATCACTCGAGAGCGAAATTTGGAAATTGAGAATATTTGGGTTGATAGCAAAGCAGAAAACTTTAACCGCTTTGACCTAAATAAAGTAGTAGAGAAAACATTATTAGGGCAGAATGTGGTAAAGTTGAACCCTAAATTGATAGTTTTTGGCAAACCAGGATCGGGAAAAACAACATTTTTAAAGTATTTAGCAATCCAGTGCTACGAGAGTAAGATTGAAAAAGGTAAGTATGACGATGCTCGAGTGCCATGTTTCATATCAATTAGGGAATTTTCAGAAAATGGTCAACAGGATTTAATAGAATTTGTTGAAAAAATATTTAGCAAACTAAAAATTACGCGAGTTGAGGTTGAGCAATTACTAAAATATGGTAAGTTCCTCTTTTTACTAGATGGACTAGATGAAGTTAAGCAAGATGATATTGACCGAGTTATAAATAAGATTAAAACTTTTTCTGAACAATATTATAAAAATAATTTTATTATATCTTGTAGACTTGCTGCAACAGAATATGTTTTTGATAAATTTGCAGAGGTCGAAATTGCCGATTTTGCTGAAAATGAAATAGAAAATTTTGTTAGACAATGGTTCAAAAATGATCCTGTTAAAGGAGAAAATTTTATAGAGAGAATTAGAAATAGAGAACCAATTAAGGAACTTGCAAGCAATCCATTATTGCTAACTTTGCTTTGTTTAGAGTTTGAGGATGTAGGAGATTTTTCAGAAAATCGCTCAGAGATTTATGCAAGAGGAATAGCTGCTCTTTTGAGCAAATGGGACGCCAGTCGTAATATTCAAAGAGACAAGATTTATCCAACGATTACAGTCTTGCGTAAGGAAGATTTGTTGAGTCAAATTGCAATGTCTACGTTCTTAAGAAATGAATATTTTTTTAAACAGGAAAGAATATTAGAAGATATCGGCAAATATATTCGTACTTTACCTGGTATTAAGAGAAATAAACCAGATCTGGTGGATAGTAGTGAAAAAGTGCTGACCTCGATTGAGTCGCAACATGGATTATTAGTAAAACGTGCTAAAAAAATTTATTCTTTTTCCCATCTAACGTTTCACGAATATTTTACTGCACGAGAGATTGTGAGAGGTGGAAATAAAAATTCCTTAGAACACTTGGTTCTATTCATAAATGATAAACGTTGGCATGAAGTATTTCTGCTGACTGCTGGTATGCTGACAAATGCAGATGAATTATTGAAATTGATGAAAAAAACAGTTGATAATATTGTCGCTGAGCGGCAAGAATTTCAAAATTTTTTAAGCTGGCTTAATGAGAAGTCACGTTCGGTTAATGCCCCTTATGAATTTACAGTTATCAAAGCTTTTTATTTTAATATTTGCTTAAATGTTTATTTCAATGCTTATCTTTTTTCTAACATCATTGAACCTGATTTTCAATTAGTTTCTAAAATTAGTAAGCATAATAGTTTTGCTCTTTCCTCTGACCTTATTGTTGACTTAACCCTTATCCATATTCTTTCTCTTTGTAGCATCATTATTAATATTGCCCGAGGGAAACGTTTACGAGAAACGACCTATGATCTGACTGACATCCAGCAATTTGTTGATAAGCTTGTTTCTGAGCTTAATAACATACTCAACGTTGATAGTACTGTTGATATTACTAATGAAGAGTTAAGGCAAGTATTAGTAAAAATTTCCAATCAGATACCTATTAAAAATATAAGAGACTATCGAAATAATCAGTTACGAGAACTACAATGGGCAGTTGACTTGGAACCCAATAAGGAAAGATTGAGAAACTTGATGATGACAGATCGTAATATTCGTGTCAATTGGCAGTTCGATAAGCCACACATGAAAAAGTTGAAAGAGTATTACGATGCCAATCTATTGTTAGTGGAGTGCATAAATGGTGAATCAGTAGTAACCCCAGAGGTACGACAAAATATAGAAAGTACATTGCTGTTACCTATAGACGAAATCAAGAAATAAAAGAAGTAAGCGTTCAGGGGGGTACGAAGTTAATAAGGTTTGAGGTATCATCAAGTCAATAAACCTGAGGTTACGAGGGCAAATCATCCTGATATTTTCAAGTATCTTTGTTACGTCTTCATTAGGCTTAAGGATGATTATCATAAGCTAATCGGCGTTTAAATTGCAACATAGGCACTATTGCCTTTATTTTTTATTCTACGATACCACTTAATTACTAATTCACCTTTATTTAATAGTCTATCTAGCAACTGACTTTTCCCGTTAAGTCTCTCTAGCAAGCTGCCAACCCTCACACAGGTCGTGCAATTTTAACCAACCCGTCCACAGTACCTGGATACCAATAGGAGTTTTATGTCGGTGTTCAAGATAACCTCCAAGACGAGCGATCGCTTCTACAGCCCAAGCAACTGTTAACACCTTGGGTAGTTTTGCTGATTTGGCTTTTAAAACCTGAATTTGAAGGGGATTGAGGACAACAATTGCGTCGGTGGTTGGCTGGGTACGATGTAGATAAGTTAACTGCAAGAGTTCCACAGCAATTACACTCAAGAAACCAACTAAAGCTTTCATACCAGCAGCAGCAAGTCTGTATCGTTCCACTTGACACCCCGATTTGAAGATTTTGTGATATTCTTCTACTCGCCAACGGTAAGAATACCAACGTAAAATCGTAGAAGCAGTCTGGATATCGGCGACAACTTCGGTGGTTAACAACATCCACTCTACAGGTTTTTCATCCTTTGGGCAATCAATCTCTGTGGCATAAACAGCATATACGAGTAGGGGGTCACGGTTGTCAAAACGGTAGGGAGTACGGAGATTCACGGGACCAAATCGTACAGCAAGCTTGGCGATCGCGGGCAGAACGTTTACTCGTCTGAGGTAATTCGATTTCCTGTTCTAGGCTAATAGGTTGGGCTTCCAGTTTTGACCAGAGACGCTTGCTGTGAGAATCTAAGCTACGGTTATGAGCCGCGCGAACTACAACTCCCGTGTGCTGAAGTTGACGAACTTTGTCAAAAACTTCTGTGATATCGCCTTCCCTATCAAAAGTATGAATCACGCGGGTGGACTTGCTTACAAGGTTTTCTACAGTGGTAAGTGCCTCTACCCACCTGTAAGATTCTTTTTGCTCAAAGGGTCGGTTTCTTGCTTCTTTACGGGCTGCTGCTTGCCGTTTTTTCTTCTGTATCGGGGTTTCATCTTTTGGTAGCTTCTGTTTTGGCTCTCGATTCCAAAGTTTTTGCCACAACAGACCTATTGGTTGACCTTTCTCTGGCTCTACAACTAAACCACTATGTAATATTAAACCGTTACCTGCCTTCCCAATTGGGCCGTAACCTTCTTTTTTAGTCGCAATACTGGCATAATCAAGAAAAGTAGTGTCTCCGATACACAGTACTACATCGTATTCTGCAACAGTTTCCGCCGTCATTTGGCAGTGCGGCTCTATTAGCTTGTTAAATTCCACTTTCGGGTTGGCAAAAACTCGTATGCTCTCTTGAGTACAGTTGCTCCACTGAAGATTTCTGACAGCGCTTTGCCAAATCCTTGACTTAAAGCATAGCCTATCGACATTGCACGCTCATTCAATCGGCGATCGCCCAACTCACAAGTCGCAAAATTTTTCTCCCACCAGTCCAGCATTGCTCGTCACCTTTAACACCCGATTTCAATTACTGTACCGTATATGCTGTGCTGTTTCTTAAATCCTTTGTTGGCAAGCCTTTCAAGACTTAACGGGAAAAGTCAGGACTGTGCTTTTACCCAACTTTTAACCGAATGTTGGTAAAACGATAAGAATCAGGCTGCCCTGGCGGTAACGTTAACCTTTGTTGCGTTGAGTTTCGTCATATGTCTGCACGCTCATACCTTACCCGATCTCCAATTACCGAAAGTTGGTAAAATGGAAAAAGTGAGCCTGCTGTCTTCGGGTGCAAGTCGGCGAATCAACGCAGATATGAGGATGTGCGATCGCGAGAATATCTCTTCCCCTGTTTGATTAAGACAGAGAAGTAAAAAGCTGAAATCTATATATAATAAGCTTTTTCAGCCTATACTTCCGTTTTTGCTTTTTTTCTCGGCTCAATAGACATCTCCGGAAACAGCTAAACCCTTACCACCAATGACTATAAAGTGCGATCGCAGTTTGATAAAGGTAGCACTGAGCTTTGTTGAAGTAGCGCTCACGCCGAAGTCCGAACGGGAGTGTAGGGAGTGATGTAGCTTTGGCTTACCGCAGGGTGGGAGATGAGGGAGAGATTTTCATGCTCTTGTTGCGGGATAAACAGCCCGTGGAATTATAACTTGAAGTCAAAATAAATACTGAATATAATGTAATTTAATTGACAAGAGCTTTATTAATTGAATGAGCCAGTTTACATTTCTCCAAGCTGAATTCCCCGCAGTTTACGAATCCGCCAATAAAGCTTTTAGTGCAGTATATCCCGACCCCCGCACCGCCTGCTTTTATGCCCGTCGTGCCTTGGAGTTAACCGTAAACTGGTTATATAAACACGATAATTCCCTAGAACTGCCCTATCAAGACAACCTGAGTGCCCTGATTCACGAACCCACTTTTAAAACCTTGGTAGGTGAGGCAGTATTTAACAAAACAAGAGTCATTATCAAACTTGGTAATCAAGCAGTCCACAGCGCTAAACCCATCCCTGTCAACGATGCCATAAACGCAGTACGGGAATTGTTTCACGTTGCTTACTGGTTAGCACACACCTACGGACGCAGCAGCAAGCCAAAACCGGGACAGACCTTCAACCCCGACGCGCTGCCCCAAACTGCACCAGTGCCTAAACAAACCATTGAGCAACTCCAGAAACTAGAAACCCAACTGCGCGATCGCGATGAAAAACTCTCAACACTTCTGGCAGACAAAAACGCACTGGATGAAGAACTGAAGCAACTACGCGCAGAGATAGCCAAAATCAAAAAAGCCAGCACCAGCCAACCAGATACTCACGACTATTCTGAAGCACAAACCCGCGATATCTTCATCGACCTGTTGCTGAAAGAAGCAGGGTGGATGCTTGATCAACCCCGCGACCGCGAGTTTGAAGTTACAGGGATGCCCAACGCATCGGGTAAAGGTTTTGTAGACTATGTACTCTGGGGCGATGATGGTAAACCCCTGGCGATCGTAGAAGCCAAGCGCACCCGACACGACCCCCGCATCGGGCAGCAACAGGCTAAATTATATGCCGATTGTCTAGAAACACAGTTCGGTCAGCGTCCAGTAATCTTCTACTCCAACGGTTACGAGCATTGGCTGTGGGATAATACCAATTACCCACCGCGACAGGTGCAAGGATTTTACAAAAAAACCGAGTTGGAATTGCTCGTGCAGCGCCGGACTACCCGCAAATCTTTAGCAGAAGCCACCATTAAGGCTAGTATTGCTGAACGCTATTATCAAACTCGTGCTATTCGCCGCATTACCGAAGCCTTCGAGACTGATAAAGACCGCAAAGCCCTGATAGTCATGGCGACAGGTGCAGGGAAAACTAGAACAGCGATCGCATTGGTAGAGATGCTGATGCGTTGTAACTGGGTCAAACGCGCACTGTTTCTAGCAGACCGTGTAGCCCTGGTAAATCAGGCAATAAATGTATTTAAGAAACACCTCCCCGATGCTGCACCAGTTAACTTGGTGACAGAGAAAGATACCGAAGGACGAGTGTTTGCTTGCACCTATCCCACCATGATGGGGTTAATTGATGATACCCGCGATGGGCAGCGTCGTTTTGGCGCAGGGCACTTTGACCTGATAATCATCGATGAAGCCCATCGCTCAGTCTTCCAGAAATACCGCACCATTTTTAACTACTTTGATTCTTTATTGCTGGGACTAACCGCCACGCCCAAGGATGAAATAGACCGCAACACCTACGGACTATTTGACCTAGAAAACAACGTACCTACCGATTCCTACCAGCTAGAAGATGCTGTAAATGATGGCTTTCTCGTACCACCCAAAGCTGTATCAGTACCCCTTAAGTTTCAACGCCAGGGGATTAATTATAATGAACTTTCTGAAGCAGAAAGGGAAGAATGGGACGCTCTGGAATGGGATGACGAAGGCAACGCACCGGAGCGCGTGGAAGCAGAAGCAGTCAATAAGTGGCTATTCAATCAAGATACTGTAGACAAGGTACTAGCGCATTTGATGACCAGGGGGCTGAAAGTTGCTGGTGGCGATCGCCTGGGGAAAACTATTATCTTTGCTAAAAATCAAGATCATGCCAATTTTATTAGTGAACGCTTCAATCTCAACTACCCGCACTTTAAAGGTGAGTTTGCCCGCGTTATTACCTTCAAAACCACATATCCCCAAACCCTAATTGATAGCTTTTCCAACAAAGATAAAGAACCCCATATTGCTATCTCGGTAGATATGCTGGACACTGGGATTGACGTACCAGAAGTAGTTAATCTGGTGCTGTTTAAACTTGTACGCTCCAAAACTAAGTTTTGGCAGATGGTAGGACGGGGAACCCGTCGCTGTCCCGATTTATTTGGTTTAGGGCAAGATAAGCAATTTTTCTACCTGTTCGACTATTGCCAGAACCTGGAATTTTTCCAGCATAATCCAGAGACGACTGATGCACCAATAGGTAAATCCTTGGGCAAGCAGTTGTTTACTGCGCGATTGGAGTTAATCACAGAGCTAGATAAAAAGGTCGTTGAGGTTAGCAGTACCACAATCAAAGCACCTCAAGTCTCCGACTCTGAACCAAAGACCGATGCAGAATTGCGCCACCAAGTGGCTAATCTACTTTACACAGAAGTTGCTGCCATGAATAGCGAAAACTTCGTAGTGCGTCCTAAGCGACGACTGGTAGAAAAATATGCTAGTTCCCAAGCATGGGTATCGCTATCCGATGAAGATTTTACCGCACTGAGCCAAGAAGTAGCTGGTTTGCCTTCCCAATTGGAAGCGGAAGCAGAAGAGACAAAGCGGTTTGATGTCCTGGTGCTGAAGTTGCAATTAGCAATTTTGCGATCGGAGCCTGCCTTTGAGCGTTTACGAGAACAGGTGAAGTCACTTACCTCTTTGCTGGAGGAGAAATCAGCTATCCCATTAGTACGGGAGCAGTTGCCTTTGATCCAGGATGTACAAACCGATGAGTGGTGGCAGGATGTGACATTGCCCATGCTGGAGGTACTACGCAAACGCCTGCGGGGGCTAGTAAAGCTGATTGAGAAACAGAAACGCCAACCCATTTATACCGACTTTGAGGATGTGATGGGGGATGAGATAACAGTGGAGTTACCTGGCTTTACATCATCGGATAACTTTGAGAAGTTCCGAGCTAAAGCACGCGCTTTTTTGCGTTCGCATCAGGATCATGTAGTTATCTTTAAACTGCGAACAAACAAGCAACTTACTTCATCCGACCTGTCCGAGCTAGAGAGAATACTGATGGAGAGCGGTGTAGGCGAGACATCCGATATCGTCCGTGCTAAAGAACAGTCACAGGGTTTGGGTTTGTTCGTTCGCTCATGCGTGGGATTAGATCGTGAGGTAGCCAAGCAGGAACTGGCTAGATTCCTATCTGGGAAAAAGCTTAACTCTAATCAAATTGAGTTTGCAAATATGATAGTGGACTACCTAACCGAACACGGCGTAATGGATACTGTGCTCCTCTATGAATCCCCATTTACCGACATTACACCACAGGGTCCAGATGGATTATTTACCTCGTCCCAAGTGGACGAATTGGTTTCTCTGCTTGAATCCGTTTATGCCAGGGCAGTAGCTTAGTGTCACCAGACCCAAAAGTTGTCAGTGTAACCAGACCCAAAAGTTGTCAGGTCTGGAAGCATAACCGAGTATTTAAATGTAACTTAAAGGAAAAAGTTGCCGTAGCATAGAACTTAAGATAGGACTGCATTTGAGAGGATTGATGCAATTACGTGTAGAACATGGACAACGGAAAAATAACTATCAGGAAATTGTCGAATTGATATTTTACTAGACGACTGTGAGCGAATTGCATCCGGCTTCCCAACACCCTTGATTAGTTCAGATTTGAAATAAAAGAACATCAAACCAAATCCGCAAGCACACTACTCACCTTCAACTGATGCTGCTGGCGATTGTCATCGTAAATCATCAGCGTCTCCAACTTGCTGTGCCGACTCAGTTTCTGCACTTCTCGCACGCTTTGCCCCGCATCCAACGCCGCTGTAATGGAACTATGCCTGATTCTGTGGGGACTTAACGGCTTAGTAATATTCGCCTTTTTTGCCCGTGTTCTCACCATTTTGGCGATACCAGCATCAGTGAGGGGATGCCCTGGTGTGTTGAGGTCGAGTGCTATAAACAAAGCATCTTTGGTTGATGCCAACCCCCTAAATGCCAGCCAGTAGCAAATTGCATCCCTAGTTTTGGGTGTCAGGTCGATTGTTTCGCGCTGGCTACCCCGTCCCTTACCCAAAACAAGTAGTTTGCTATTTTGACGGTCAAAATCTCCCATAGTTAAGGATGCAATCTCCCCCCGACGGAGTGCATTATCCCAAAGCAAGCGCAGTAGGGCATAGTCCCTCACCCCCTTAGCTGTCGAGCGATCGCAAGTCCAAAGTATTTGCTTAAACTCTTGGGGAGTAACACCGCTGGTATCCCGGTACTTAATCACCGTCTCACCCTTAATATCCTCCAAGGTGTAACTACACACCCCCAACACCCTACCCTTATGCACCAGCGCCCTCAGCGCCGACAGCCGACGGTTGACCGTTGCCTCAGACAACCCCTGCTTTATCATCGTTGCTTTGTACCGTACCACCCACTCTAGCGCCTGCGCCTGCGGTAGCGCCAAAAAACGCACAACCCATTCGGCATTAGATTCTACCCCAAACATAGTTAAGAAGAAATGCTTAATATCCCGGTCATAAGCTTTGCGAGTGGATTGACTGCGTTTCTCGGACAACAGCATCGCCAAAACATCAGGCGCTTGCCCCCAAGAAACCACTGGGGGTAAAGTCTCATTGCTTACTTTTACAATACGACCGGACATAAAAACTAGGTGACGATAATAGCTCTTTACGTAACCTTATACCTCAAAGAGGGGTCACGCATTAAATAAAATTGCGTTTCCTGCCAATTGAGTCGAAAACCACTGGAATTTTCGCCCCCTTTTGGGATTAAGAGACTGAAAGGAAGCGATCGGTTCTGACCTTGCATCCCTGATATCTGTAAGCACAAAAAAGGCTACGTAATAACCCATAGTGTCTAGTAGCCATCAATTGCTTTGTGGGGAGCATTTTGCCGAGCGAGCGCGCGATCGTGCTGTAGCCCCTTTGACGTTGCATTCCGACTGGGAACCCCGTTTGTTTTACGACTGTCAAACATGGTTAGACAAGCTGATTTTTTGCCCTTTGGGGAAAAATTGCCTACAATCGCTCTAAAACTGTCTATTGGTGAATCGTACCCAAAACTAATTTCAAAGGGCTTATAGGCAGAAGTGGGGTGTTTTTTGATGTTTCTCTTGTAAACGTTTGTCAAACACTGTCTTACAATGATTCGAGTGGGTTTCACAAACAATAGACAAAAATGGACAGCCTTGTTTACTAGATCCTCAATACCCCACGACATTTTCGGATGAAGGCTGTCCATTTTTGTCCAGGTTCAGCCCAAGGGCAAGAACGCTCAATTCCTGTTGTCTAACACTCGTTATACAAAGTCAAACCTATGACAAAACCATTGGCAATTCGCTGTCCGGATGATTTGATAGCCCAAATTGAAGCAATAATGGAGTCCACAGGGCAAGATAAAACAACGGTGGTTGTCACCCTGCTCAAACGGGGGCTGGGGATAGAGTCAGAAGATGCCACCCCCGATCTAGAGGCTCTAGCCAAAGCATATGACGATAAGTTAGACGCAGTTAGACAAGAGATGACAATAGCGTTAAACAGTGTCAGACAGGAGTTAGACGCACTGCGGGGAAAGTCGAAAGCCTCGGTCAATTAGACGAAAAGAGGCTTGCTGAGTCCTCTGCGGCACTCTTGGGCGTTTTGAAATTAGACTCACCAAAGCAACCTGACTTAGAGGCAATCCGATCGCGCGTCTTGTCGCGTTGGCGTGTTGCGAAGGGACCAGAAAAGAAAGAGCGCATAGCCTTGGCTCTGGATGCTTTCATTGCTGAGTTAGCCGCTTCCACACCGGAGTCAAAACCCGCATCAAGAGCCCCAGATGGAACTGCTGCCCCACTGGTGGATTCGGCAACCAAAAAGCTAGAGTCCAAGCACTACACCAAAGACGAGTACTACGCCGAATTGAGACAAATTGCCGAAAGTTGCGGCTATCGTCTTTTTATAGACAACACCACCCTTGGTAGGGGCAGAGAACTATTTATTGTTAACCCCCCAGGCGACTCGACTGAGCGCGAGATTTCAACTCAAGACATTGGTGAAGTTGTTGATTGGTTACGACAGCAGAATTTATTTGAGTGAGCTTTAAGCGACGCTCCAGGGGTTGCCGAAGCGCTGCTGTACACCCCGGTGTAGCGCCGATGCTTGCTCACGCGATCAAGAGAATCTTGTATAGGAAAAACATGGCTTGCTCTCGTGACAAAATCCATTTTTGCTACCCCTCTTAACAACTAAAATCGAGTGGTAGAAGTAAGCAAAAAATAGTCATACAAAAGATTCATTAAGCATAAAACTTGAGATTAGAAGCATAACTGAAGTATTTAGTATCGGGTTTTATTGGGCATTGGTCTTATAAAATCTTCTGGATGCTTCTTAAATGCCTTATTTTATAAATCCAGTCTTCTCAAATCTTTTTTAATCTGGAAATTTCTTTAAGTAAAAATACTCAATTGTGTAGGGTGATAGAAAGCCGGGACTGTTGAAAAGTATAACGATTGAATTTTAGTACCTCGACCAGTTCAATAGTGCCAACTCCACGCCTACTCCAAATAAGCAAGATATACCAAGAGCCATTACTTTTTGTGTGACTGTAATTCCAAAGTAATGCAATGAAGATGGTTATCGATTCTAAAGTGATTTTTATTCGGGCATTACTCATTAGTATTTGGTGTTGCTCTTGGGCGCGGGTCACGGTGATAGCTTTCTTAATTAATTGACTTTTCCTGACCAATCAGCACAATTCTCTTTCAAGCTAGGATGCACCGCACGCCCGTAGTAATTCCGAGCGTGAAATAATATTTGCATCTTATACATCTGGCATATTTTGATTTGCGTGAATCGTCTTCCATCTCACAATAAATTCTTCTAGATTCCTCATCACACATCCGCTCACCAATTACAGACAGCCCATTCGCATTCGCCAATTAGAAATAATCCAGCCCCACTGGCAGCACTACCGTAAAATAATACTTGAAAGATTGTGGAGCGATGTAGTGAAACAACTTCAGCAACTTTAATTACACAATTAGCTGTTGATCCACCCAAGCACGCACCGCCACCCATGAGTACAGCAGAGCAACAAGCGTGATGCCATCCATATTGTGACTAATTCGAGGATTATGATTTTTAATAGTTGCAGACTTTCCTAATATTAATTGAATATTTGTAAACCTGACTTTTTATTTTGCGTGTCGGTCAGCTAGAGTAGGCAGTGGTCAGGAGCAATTACTACGGGCGTCAGGGCTGACCACACCCCCGAAACGTCCTGACCCTCGCTGCTACGTCATCTGACCGTTGCTGACTGTGCTGACTGACTGGCTGACCGGGCTTGCTGACCTGCTGTAAGGGGCATTTTTTAGGAGGTGGTCAGCGCGGTCAGCAAGGGTCAGGATGGCTTGTTAATTATTCTGAAAAACTCCCCGTCATTAATTTGCGCCTCACCATCTTTTTGTAGAAAACCAACAATCAAACGCACATCTTCAGCATCACGAGTGACTTTTCGTAATGGCTTTGAGTTGGTACGAGCGTCACCAAATTTTATCCAGCCTTTTTCTTTGAGTGTTCGGAGTATTTCTAGAGCTTTATTGAAATCAAAGCCGGAACTCTCCTTATGCTCACTATCTTTAATTGGCTCCACCTCTGGGGAATTAGATATTTTGTCAGAGTCCAATTTAAAGCTGTTCTCCAAATTCATTACTGTGTCATAATCCACTACTAGCTTTTCTTCTTTAGTCAGAGGGGTAAACCCAGGTAGGAATTTTCTGTTATCTCGATCAAAGCCTGAATAATTTTCTAACCGTGGCATCGGATACCATTGGTTAGTTCCGCCAAAGTAAATTGCTCTTTTAATTTCAGACTTCTCACACAATTGTTCAATTTGGGTCGAGTTTAATCGTTTATCGCCAGGAATCATTTGAGCTTTTAGAATTCCTTCCGAAGCAGAAACATTACGAGCATCAATTATGAAGATGGGGATAAACATAGTGCGATCGCCGCCGTCCATCCCTAAACCCGAAACATGTGCATTCTGTGATAATCCCCAAAAGATAATTCCTCTAGAATCACCAGAAGTAGAATAACCAGATAACTTCCGTTTTAGCCAAGTTAAAGGACTGGACATTCCCTTTTCAACTTTCACAGCACCAAGAGTTTTTAATGTGAGAGTAAGTTCATCAAACACTAAAAGCTTACGACCATGACCACAATCAAAGCGATCGTATTCGTCTAAGCAGTTAGCCACCCATTCAGCAGCATCATCAGGGGAGGTTGTCATTAAATCTTTTCTGAAAAGTTTGTCAACTCGTCCAGAAAAATAAGCTGTTTCTTTTGGATCATTTTTGGGGTCGATATAGAAAACGGTGGTATTTGGGTGATATTGTTTGACTGCTTCTAGCGCATTTGTTACAAATATTCCTTTACCACTACCGGGAACGCCAACGATTAGAGTTAGCTTTAGACTTTGTGCTAACAGTGCTGGTAGGTCTGGTATTTCAGACTTAAACTCTACAACTTCTGTGTTTTTGTCGTCTACTGGCGAGGCAGGAACACTAATAGCGTTCAGCTTTGTGTTGCTGCCAATTAATTTATTCCCAGATTGAGCCTTCGTATCATAATCCAAAATATTAAACTTGGGTAACTCGACAATATTGGGTTTGGGCAGTTCCACAAACCGAGGGGGTAGCGCCTCCTTAATCGCTGTAACTTCCTGAATTCGAGTCCTGGTGTCAACCTCAACATTTTGTAGGTGGTCAGTTAACTGTTGTTTCCCTGGCAAAGAACGCCCCTCTAGTTTGCGATACCAGTCCAGCAGCCATCGGTAGGCATAAAACCTCTTTCCAGGCTCAATCTGAGTCAAATACTCAACTACAGTTTCAAAAAAGTCGCCGTAGAGGAAACTGTACTCTTGGGCATCGTGTCTGGGTAAAAACTTAATTGTGTGAGCAAAGTGATCAGTGCGATAATTCTGCCTTGCATCATAATCACCAGCACGAGCGATCGCATCCAAAAAGTTTCCCCTAACAAACGGTAATGGTGCAATTTCCTTGGTACGAGCATGGTGATCAACTACAAACCACAACCAGGCTGCACCCCCAATCATTCCACCAATGAGCATAAATGGGTTGACAGCGTAGCAAATAGTACCGACTCCAGCAGCGACTAACCCAAGTACCCGTGCTGCATCCGCCTCATTTTCTGCTATAAGTGCTTGGACTAATAACTGTTCTTTCCTTTCCCCCATCCACTCGGCTATTTTGCCAGCTTCCAAATAACTTAAATTGGGGTATAGGCTGCGTAAGTGTTCAGTTTCACGGGTGGTAATTTTAGGGATATTATTGTTAGTAAATTCCATATCTAAATCTGAGTCTGTTTTTTCATTTGGGGATGAGCGGCTCCCGGTTTAAAGGGTATCGCCGCTTAATTCTTTAATCGTTAGTCAGTCGCCAGACAGCAAAACCAATCTCACCTGATAACATCGTGCCTATGTTATAGAGGAAGCAGCACAAAATAATGACTGGTGCAGTGTAAGCGAAGGGGTTATGAGCAGCAAAAGTTGTCACTAGATCAAAGACCCAAATTGCTATTGTGATAAACCCGGTCGATGTGCGATCGCGCAATCCAGCAGTCTTATAATCCTTCCAAAGTTCCGTTACTAAATCAATCTTGCCGCTCGGCTTGCTCTCCAGTTCATACCCTATGTGGTCTTGTAGTTCCCGTCTGGCTGCATCGGGGTTCTTTCCCCTCAATGCATATGCCTCAATTACTTGGATACCTACAGCAATTAAGAAAGCAGCATAAAAGAACGGGTTGAATAGTGCCAAGGGGACATTAGCCCAATGCCAAGACGGCTCAAACCAGGGGAAGATTGGACGTTGTTGGAAGACTGTTTGCCATATCGAGTCAGCGCTTATTGCAGCGCCAATGAGAAATAATGCACCTCCAACAATAGCCCGACCAGTCCCGCCAGTTGTAACGAATTGGGCGACAATTGCAGCTGCTATTCTGATCGGCATTCCCACAACCAAAACTATTATTTTCGCGCAGAAGTCAATAATCTGACCAATAGAGCGCTTTTGTTCTTGTTTTTTCTCGCCTGGTGATGTATTTGAATTCATTATGATTTCTCCTTTTATTGGTTAATTTGGTCTACCATTGCAAGCATCGTGCAGTTTATGCCGCCAGTACCACTGGTTGTCTTCAATGCGTCCTATACAAACCCCTGCCGAGTCATAGACATATACAACTTGGTCAGTCCCCCAGCCTGTGGTATCTGGTCTAGGGTCTTGTTTTGGGTTATCCAAATAGCGTCTGATTCGCAGTTTTTGAGTGTTTGGAGCAATGCCAGTTTTGTACAATTGCTCTGAAGTTTTGGCACGCTCCACAATGCGCGAGCGCTCAAATTGTTCTTGTGTTCGCAAGTTTTCCGCTTGTAGTTCCATCTCTGCTTTCGCCTTCTGTGCCTTTGCGTAAGTAGCAATTTGGGGTATTAGAGGCAGAATTACTGGCATAGCACAAATAGCGCATCCGGTTAGCGCTAGGTAAATTTGTTTCCGAAACACCATCTGTCCTCTTCGCTGTGAAAATCTTTTTGTTTGAGGGTGGGCAGTACCCACCCAGAGAATTACTCAGGAATTGGCTGAGTTTTGATTTGACTAACTAACGCTTCCAGGAAACTAAGAACATCCCGCCACGAAACATTTGTATAAACCAATTCAACAAATTGCTCTAGTTCTGAATCATCTACCTGTTTGTAGTAAGGGTCACTGCCTTCTAAGTTCCGGCAAGTTTCACCCATCTTAGTAGCGATTTGAATTAGTAAATAAAACTTTTGGGTTTTGGTCAAACGCTCCAATTGACTGCCGTAAGTTTCCGTCATCCAATCGAAAAATGACATTGTTTTCTCCTTATATTTCTGTTAAGAGTAGTGAAACTTTAGCTATATCTGAGATTAATTAGGAGGCACTCTATAACGCCCAGAGCATCACTAAAAGACAATTCTTTAACTACTCTGTCGGCTGCCGACTCAGCATCATCAGAGATATTCTCATCTTGAAATTCGGTAGCTTGCCATAGTTCAGAGGCAATTTGTCCTATCATCCATAACTTCTCGTTAGGTTTAAGATCCTCGCATCCATTGCCCCAAACTGTTTCCATTTTTTCTAGTAATCCACCATCTCCAAAGGTGTAATTTGTAAACTTACCAATCGGTTGAGCCATGATAAAATCCTTAATGTTGTGTTTCTTCGTAATTAGCGGCGGAGATACACCACTGCGATATGAGGCGATCGCTCTCTCCTCAAAACAAGCTTTGCTGTATTGCTTCTGTGGTCATGGTCGCGTGATGCTGGCGATATAGCTGTGGAACCTCGGAGACCATTAGCAACACTTTACTTGTATTGAGTTGGATGTCTGCTGTCTTCCGTTGCCGTGGCAGTGGGCGAAATAGATACTGCCTGTGCTGAATGCTGTCAGTGTGGTGCATATATCGATAGAGAGTGCCGTCAATGCTGTAAGTTTTGCTCTGAGTAAGTAGCGTTACGCAATTGACCAGTTGCAAATCATTCACCTCTAAAAGCCTCCAAATTGCCTAGATTGAGCGGAGCGCACTTCTTGCCAAACCTTGCGCTGTACTTGGGTTGCACGACAGACGCAAGGGTGAAAGAGCGAGCGCTGCACTCTTAGCGCTGCGCCAAAAACTGTACTTGTTTTCGCTTGTCCCTTCCTTAGTGCCATTCACCGCGCGAGCCTTGGATAATATAGCGACCGCTTTCGGTTAAATCTACGACGTTAAACACGGGTATTCTCCTGATACTTAGTCATACTCCTGTCAGTTCACCGTCAAAATTGGTTTCTTCGATTTCATTAATTTTTGGGGTTAATTCTCCAGGTAAAACTTTTGGTTGAACGGAAGAACATAAGCAGCTTGCTGGTATCACCCAGGTTGTCTCTAGGTGACTTCCATATCTAGAAACAAGCACATTGAAAAGTTCTGTCAAAGTGCCAAGTTTTGTAGCTTTTAAGAGTTCTTGTCCCCTCTCTAGTGCTTCATCCCTCACAACAATTCGTGCTTGTGCCATAGTCACAGAATCATTCCCTCTATTGAAATTGTTTGAAAGTTTTCAACGATGCGGAATCGTTTTTTGGTGTCAGTTTCTAACTGTTTCGCTAACGGAGCAGAACCACCGATGATTAGCACTTCGCCAATTTCTTTGAAGTAGTCTGCCCACCTAACACGTACTTCTGCTCGGATCTCATCAAGCCAAGTGTCTTTACATTTCTCAAATACATTAGAGAAATCAACACCAGACTCTGTTATGTAAGTTCCGTGAGCGATCGCGTCCATGATTTGGGTTAAATCCAAACTTTCATTCTGGGTGCGTTGCATTGCTGCATTGATTAAGTTGGCTAGTTCGTAAGTACCGCGCTTAATCACATCCTGTTTACGCAAAGGTTGCCCAGATGGGGAATACAATCTACCAACTGCTGTGCCGCCCCCCAAATCCAGGATTCCGTTAATCTTGGAAGTTGGACGCTGGAACTTTCTATGTGTGATTGCATATTTGTAAGCAGGCAGAGTTTCGTCCATCAGTTCCACTTTGCGGATACTGGCAGTCAACCGTTGTCCGTTGCGGATAAAGTTGAATGTCCCCTCTAGTCCTTTGAGAATGCTGGCATTATTTGTATTTCTGGAGTCTGGGAGAGCTACCCGCAGCGTTTCAACTACGAGCATTGATTTATCTACATCTGGCTCCAGAGCGGCAAACATTAGCTTTTTAGCCAGCTTGATTTTGTCGTAAGCGAATGCTGGTTTACCCTTTTGGATTTTGGCTTCCACCCCCAACACATAACGCGAAAATACTTGAAAATCTTCGGAGAGCAACTCAATCACGGGAGATTCGGTGTCCCCGGATGGCACGTCCTCCCAATCTTCAAATTCCTTTAGCACGCTGGGGATAGTGATAGGTTCAGAGTCTGGGTTTATCCATTGGGTAGTTCTGTTGCCTGCGTTTAGAGCTAAAACTTTGCGTTTGACAAGTTCTGACTTAACGCAGTTTGTTATGACTGGTTGCGTCAAGGTTGTAGTCATACTTACTCCTATTCTCAAATTATCTTGGTTGGTGTATTTACAAGGGTTTCAGGCATTTTATAAGGCTTGACAATGCAACTATGGTCTATCTAAAACTTTGACCCAAAGCGTTTTTTAATGCCGTTACTTGCCTCTACCCGGCTATGGCTGCTAGCATACCTCTAGGTAACGGCAAATGTCAACACCCTAGAATAATTTCCTTGAAAAAGGTATAACTGGCGTTAAATAACGTTAGTTGGAGGCTTTTTTGGGGGTGGTAACGAAAAAACCCAAGGTGAGCATTTACCTGCCACCTGAAATTAAAGAAGAGCTAGATAACTGGGCAGAGGAGGAAAACCGCAGTGTAAGCAATCTGGTGGAGACAATAATTAGAGAAACGATTACCAAGAGACGCAAAAAGCCCAAAACACAATCTCAGGAAACAGAGACAGATGAAATTGACGCAGCAGCGCTTTTACAGCTTTTAGCTTCTGGCAAACGTCCAACCGATGGTGAAGTCCTAGTGGTGGCAAACGAGTCAGGGATTGATGAAGAGGAGCTAAAGAAACTACGCGATCGCTTATTTCCCCAAAGGAAAAAGACAGGTAATGGAGCTACTTAAAGTTTTTAATATGGACAGTTACGACTGTTGAAATTAGCGTTTATCTGACAAAATACAAGGGTTTTTATCTTAGTTGCGTCTAAAACTGTATTATAGTTATTGTCATCTTATATGACGA
This sequence comes from uncultured bacterium, assembly GCA_964245695.1. Taxonomy (GTDB): domain Bacteria; phylum Cyanobacteriota; class Cyanobacteriia; order Cyanobacteriales; family Nostocaceae; genus Hassallia. The sequence continues at coordinate 42,408 of CAXTNZ010000007.1, forward strand.
TAATAGTAATATTACAATTCGTTAAAATCCGCTATTTAGGAATCATAAGGTAATGCTTATTACTAACAGCGCTCATAGCCCAGGGATGAGCGCCAGAGCCATTTTATGCCTTAATATCCATAAAATTTCAATGCAAGTTAGGCTTATTAAAAATGAGCAAAAAGACATGACAAAAAATTGACAATTGATTATGATGCTAAAGAGAGGTAAACTTTGATATGGCTTAAAGAGGTTGTTTAGACAGAACTAATCTTATAAGCCTTGCTCCACTCCATTGGGGTGAAGCCAAAATCAAAGAAAGGATCTCAAATTACACCAACTGCAACTGAGATACTTTGCACCCCTGCCGCCCAGGAAGGCATATCCCAGACTGAACTGCTGGAAAACGTTGTCCGACTGCTGGATGAGCCGGAGGTAGAAAGTAAGCGAGTGTTGCGGAGCGCGAGTGTAAACCTCTCCTCAAATAGGTGGCTACAAACTCATGGCGATGGCGTAAACACCTTGAGGAGTTTCAATTAAATAAGTTGACTGGAATTGGGGGGACGACAATCCCGACAATTCTCTAGGTCTTACGAAGTTTGGCGACGGAGTAAACCTTGAGAATTTGTTGCAAAGATTGTTGTCTGGTAGCCGTCCTGTTTCTATATTAAGGTACGCGCGAGCAAAATCTCAAGTGGGTACACTTGTAGTACTTGCAAGTAATGCACGATTAAAACAGGTACGACAACGCTATTCCCCATATTCCACAAGGGTTTGAGAAAAAACTATTGGGGAATAAAGTTGTGAAAGAAGCACAAAACAATCAAAAAAATTTATCGAACAATCAAAATATTGTCAGTCACCAAAACAAAATAGTAGTAGAACGACTCAAGACCGATAGGGCGCAAGCTTTGGCACACCTCGAAGCTTTGGGCTACATGTTGGGCGACAACATTTACATGAGGGCATTTTTCCCAAGTGATGATCCACGCTCAGTAGAGGATAAGGGACGCAAAGCCAACAATTTAGATTTTAAACAAGTTGAGCAGTGGCAACGGGAAGGACGTGGAATATATTTCGTTGTCAACGGCTGCGGACATCGAAACTCGGATGTCAAATTTTGCCGCGCCATATTTTACGAGCATGACAACCTAGACAAAGAACTTCAACGAAACTTATGGCAGCAGTTAGGATTACCAGAGCCAAGCATCCAGGTTGACACCGGGGGTAAATCCATTCACAGCTACTGGGTATTCTCCTTACCCATACCTGTAGAAAATTGGAAGCAATTGCAAACTGACTTACTAGAATTCGCTGATGGCGATCGCGCAATCAAAAATCCATCCAGAGTAATGCGACTGGCTGGCGCGTGGCATATTAAAGCAGATGGCACGGTTAATCAATCTCAAATAATTAGCAATAGTGGAAAGCGCTACGGCTATGAGGAATTAAGAGAGATTGTTCCGAAAACTCTTGTGTTGCCTGTATCTACACCAGATGCAACCAAGGTACAACCAGACGCAACCAAGGTGCAACCAGACGCAACCAAGGTGCAACCAGATGCAACCAAGGTGCAACCTGGTGCAACCAATTCAAACAAACCAGACTTAAAAGATTTTCTGGAGCGGGAAATTTACCCGCGTCTAGCGGCAGAACAATTTTATGGGGAGTACGCACAATTAACAAAACGGGGCGAAGAATTTCGGGGAGTGTGTCCTATTCACCAAGGGGCGAACAATCCCACCTCATTCTCTGTGAACCCTGCTTCTTTGCAGTTCCACTGCTACTCTTGTGGGGCAGGCGGGAATCCCGTTCAATTTCTTTGGCTTCTAGGTGGAAGACAAGGCTCACCACGGGGGAAAGATTTCATTGATGTGGTTCAGCAACTGGCTGAAAAAGCTGGTGTGCCAATGCCAAACCCAAATAATAAAAATCCAAACACTCAGCTAGAAGACAATAATGATACCAGCCAAAACATGAGGCGGTCAGCTTGGTCGGCTCCTGTATCCTGGGAGGGTGAGATTGGATATTGGGTTAAAGGCAAGTCAAAAGAAGAGAATGAGGATTTAATGTGGCAACCAAAATGTAATTTCGATTTTGTAATTGAGCGTGAGATACAAGATTCTCGCGGTGGGGGATTTGTCGTGCAAGCTAAATTAGCCTGCTCACCATCTCAGCACCGAATAATTATCCGCTCTGAAGATTGCTACTCTCCAGAAAACTTTGTCAAAGCTATTAAGCGAGGACTTGGCAGAAATGTTACCTGCAATTTATCTAAAAATGAACTGGGTGCATTACTGGCAGTCCGTCAATCTGAATATGAGCAAGCACGCGGTGGTAAAGTTTACAAGGCGATTGACCGCTATGGACAACAGGAAGATGGTACTTGGGTTTTTGAGAATGTTCAGTACACCAAAAATGGCGAAGTAACAGATGAATCTAAAACAGGATGGGTATTTACACCAGAGCTAGGGGAAGAAGATAGTATCCCATGCCCTAAACCAGCACCACCAAATCCAGAAGCCCTCAAGAAATTAATTGATGCTGCGCGTGTAGTTTTTGGTCCTCAGAATATTCATCAATTTCTACTGGTTGTAGGTTGGGTAGTTGCAGGGGTGCAGTTCCAACTAATTTACAACACTGAAGGTGCCTTTCCAGAAATAAATCCTTATGGCGATCCTGGCACTGGAAAAACTTTAGCAGCTGAGGCGGCACTTAGTCTCATCGGAACAAACTGGGCTAGTGACGGGATTATTAGCCGAACATCTCTCTCGGCAATTTACGAACACTTGAAATCTACTGGCTCACTTCCTTTTATTTGGGATGATCCACCTCGTACTGAAGAGGTGGATGAATTTGCTAAAGTCATCTACAACCTAAAACCGCGAATTGTACGCGGCAACCGCCAAGTGCCACACAGCCCTATAGGTTACACCAGCAACCATTTAATAGGTGGAGATCAAGATGCTACTTATACCCGAATAGTACGAATTCCATTTGTACTGGATGGGAACACCGCTGGAGTTCCCGCACTAAAAGCCGCACAAAAAACTGCTTCAGGAGCGCTGCCAGAACTTATTAAATTGGGATATCCCAAAGAAAAAATTGCTGAAGTAGAACTAGAACTACTTCCACTACTGGAGTTGGCACACCACAGAGTAGCTTGGAATTTGGCGATCGTCACCTACTATGCTGATGCAATTGCACAAATGGTAGGTGCAACCGAAAACTGTTTGCAGTGGGTTAAGAACAATTTATGTCCTGTTGAGAATGACTCAGACAATAACGGAAATAGCTTACAGGACTTTATTACTAAGGTACAGGCACTACAAACCGAAGATAAGGTTGGCTCCTGGAACATGAGAGTTAATGATAGCTACGTTGCTCTCTACGCTGAGTCGGTTTGGACCGCAGTAGATAAAACTTTTCACCCTGCAACCTATAACAAGAAAAGCCTTAAGGCGATGGTGGAGAAGGCTGGGGGTAAGGTTGACCAAATTATCACGTTCGACGCCAGTAGAGATGAAGTCCTAGCTTACAACAGAGCGCTAATGACCACAGGCGTAGACACTGACGGCAATCCGATTCAGCCAAATCGTCCACGTACTGTTAGGAAAAAAGCTTGGTTGTTGCCCCTGAACCTATTTAATTTAGGTGCAACCACTTCAACCACTGCAACCGAAGTGCAACCAGAAGCGGTTGCAGTAGAAAATCCTTATGTAGAAAGCAATCTAGACGATTTTGATAGTACTGCAACCACTACAACCAACTTTTTGAGTGAAAAGAAAAAAGAAAAAGAGAATGCTTCAGGTAACATTGTAATTGATGAAATACAGTCGTCCGTGGGATCTCAAAAAAGTTCGTCTCGCCAAAAACACGGTTGCAGTGGTTGCAGTACCCCTCCCCAATGAGCCGAATTGCCATATAAATCAAGGTTTTGAGACTGCAACCAACAACGGTTGCACTTCGGTTGCACCTAACAAAAACTTGGTTGCACCTGGTTGTACTTCCAGAATTAACCCAGAACAACTCCCTATTCCTACTGTTGATCTTGTGGGAATAGGTACTCAAGTATGGGTATTTCGAGTTCCGTTGGAGGAGTGGCTAACCCTCTTCTGTCACTTTCCGGAGTTAACAAGTAGTAACTAAGTGAAATTATCCAGAAGCATAAGAGGGTTTAAATTGATTCATTGCACTAATTAATTGATTGAATCCCAGCAATAAATTAGAATTAGGCAAAATATGTATCCAGGGATAAATCAACCAAAATAGTAAGAGTGGTTGGGTAATGAGACGCAGATTATTTAGAGTATTTTTCCATCCGCATTCATGGTTCCATTGTTGATGATTAGAAAAATCAACATCACTATTTTCTTGTACCTCAGTTTCAAATTGACAAGATTTATTTAAGCTTAAGAAGGCTGGAGAATTTAAACTGATCCGCAGTGTACACACAAAAAATAATTTCCCACCACCTCTCAATATGTTGGAAATTTGTAAAACGATAATCTGTCCAACCTAGTTCCTGTTTACACTGTCGGAAACCATATTCTACCCAGGTTCTTAATCCATATAAATCTCCTAAAGTTTTCTTAAGATTACCTTGAAGATTTGTCATCACAAAAGAAGTAGAATTCTCTGGCATGGTTTCTGGGTCAGTAGTTATTTCCCAGTAAGTTATGGCTCTTTTTTTACCATAAATTATTTCCCTAATGTATCTAGTTTCTGATTTTTCATTACTAAATGTTCTGTTAAATTTACACCACTTATTCGCCCTAACACTTTGTCCTGCGGGCAACCAGACTCCATGATTACAACGAAATTGCTACGACATAATCTAATTTATATTCAGCTACTTTTCTAATAAATTGGCTACTTTCACCATAGAAACTATCTGCCAGTACCAGTTCAATATTAAAACCTGATTCAATTAATTCTGTAATGATATCTGACGCTAACTCTATTTTAGTTTTATATTTATCCTCCTCTTTTAGCGTTCCTTTTGGTTTGAATACTTTTATACTCAATGGAAAAGTTATGTTAGAGTAAACCCCATAGGCATTTACTGAAACTATCCCATTATCTACCTTCCCTACACTCCCTAAATATTGTCTGGCACTTGCCGCAGTTTTTTTACCTTTTTTCCTATCTCCTGTTTCATCTATTACCACTGTAATGGCATTTCCATCTAATGCTTTTTTAAGTTTATTTAATCTTCGTTGTTTTAATTTATTTACTGACCAATCTGAATTAGCTAAAAAATGATGTAATGACTGTGCAGAGTTTATACTTACAGCTTTCGCTATCTCTGGTAATGATTTTCTTTTGATTGGTGACATTATTCCCAGATGTAAATATTTAAAACACTCATAATTTCTTACTTCTTTAAACAGGTCTTTATACTCTGCACAATATTCATCTATGATGGTAACTGTTGGGTGAGCATCTCTTGGCAAATGCTTGAGGATTTGTAATTCTACATCCATTGCCCTACTTACCTTTCAGGGTTTTCTTTTTTTATTCTTTTATTCAGAATACCCGGAAAGTGACAGAAGAGGGTTACCAGGTTCAGTAGAAGAAATTGAGGAACGAAGAAACAAACCCGAACTTTGGGAAGTTCGTTTAACCACCGGGGAATTGTTACCAACTCGAAATCTGGAACAGCTTAAATTGAGGTAATACCGAACTAATGCTACGCCGAATCCAACCCGTATAGTTCCTGCATCTCCTGCCACTTATGCCAAGCCCAACCTGGTTTGTACTCCAATCTTCGGGCGACTTCCTGCCAATCGCTCAAACTAAGATTTAATTCCGGTAAATCCTTCAATTGATGAAACACCCAGCCCTTTTGATACCCCTTCTCCTTCTGAATATTAATAATTCTTTGCACCACCGTCAATTTCAGGGGATTGTACTCAATAACAATTTCTGCAAATTCCGCTGGTAAAACCTCCAAAATTTCCAGTGCTTCTACCCCCTTTTTATCTCTTGGTTTGTTGACAAAGATAAATCTTGTCTGACAAGCAGGACAGGTAGCTAAATTACGTTCTCTCTCCAAACCAATGGGACGAAACACGTGACGACAATTGGGACATTGCAATACCCCAGGACCTGGTTTAAGGCTTACAGGGTCAAGACTCCAAGGAATTTCGTTATCGGGCCACGGCAAGTTAAGGTGGGTGTCCGTGTGGTCGATAATAACAGCATGAGTTTTTCCTGGTGCAGGTCTTAAACTTCTGCCAATTGCCTGAAACCAAATCGTCAAGCTTTTGGTGGGGCGAGTAAATTGAATCGCTTCAATCAGCGGGATATCTACGCCTTCAGTAACAATAGAATGCTGGCATAACACCAATATATTTCCGGAGGCAAGTTCTGCCAAAATCTCAAGCCTAAGTGGCATGGGTGTATTGCCATCTAAGTGTGCTGCGGGTATTCCTGCTAACTGGAAAGCTAGAGCGAGTTCCCTAGAGTGGTCAAGGGACACGGCAAACAGCACCGTCCGGAGTCCGAGTGCGTGTTTTTTCCAGGTATCAATCACATCCCCAACCAGTAGGGTTTTTCTAACTAGTTTTTCTAACTCGGCAGAGTTGTAGTCCCCTGCTGTGGTTTTTAAACCAGCGCTACTGGCATGAATTATACGGGCAGGTGCGTACAGCTTGAAGGGTACTAAATAATCATTGGCAATTAGTTGGTTAACGGATGACCCCACGATTAGCGATTCAAATCCTGGTGTAGCGCTATACAACCAACGCAACCCCCTACCATCCGGACGCATGGGGGTAGCGGTAAAACCCAAGATATAGCTACCCTGTTCTGCGTAGTGTTTAAAGACAGTAGCATAGGTGCGGCTGTGACAGTGGTGTGCTTCATCAAAAATGACAAGCGATGCTGGTGGCGGCTGACGGCGAATTAGGGTTTGGATGGATGCCACCTGTAGCAGTGCATCGGGATTGGGTTTGTACCCAGCTTTGATGATGCCTACTGGTACACCTGCAACGGTTTCTAGTTTGCTGGCTGCTTGGGTAATTAATTCTTCCCGATGGGCGATGACGAGAACGGGTTCT
>CAXTNZ010000008.1:0-48234 GCA_964245695.1 uncultured bacterium
GAAGACAACTCTTGTAAATCTAAAATCCAACATCCATAATCTAAAGTGGTGTGACAAGTAGGGAAATGAAGCATCTTCCGTATTTAGTGTCAGTTGTTTTGGCTGGTTCGTTTTTGAGTTTTACGCAATTCGCCCAACCAGCACAAGCTCAGGTAGCTTATGGCAGCTATGTCGGTGTGGGTCCGACTGTTGGTCTTTCAGACGGTGGTCAGATTGGGGGAGTTCTTTCCTTCCGCTACAAGCTTCTGGAAACTCCAGTTTCTTTCCGCGCCCAAGCTTTAATTGGTCAGAGTACAGCAGTCGTGCCAACTGTTTCCTACGACTTACCCCTCAACTGGCAAACTGATGCCTATTTGGGAGCTGGGTTGGTGTTGGCTGGTGGTGATACGCCTTCCCCGGTTGGCAATAAAATCAGCTTTGCCTTGCAACCGGGAGTTGATTACGTCGTACCGAATAGCAACACGGTGATTTTTGGTAACGCCATCATCGCTTTTGATGCTTACCGCGATGGCGGTGGCACTGCTTTCTCGCTGCAAGGCGGTGTCGGTTTAAGATTTTAAGTTACATCCACGAGTTTAAGCAGTCATCTGACGCTCAAACTGGTTTAACTGATCGGCTTGGGCTACATAAGTACCGTATATTTGAGATAGCCGTCCAGTTTTTTCCAGGATGGTTCGCACTTGTTGATTGGAAATATCGGCAAGATTGCGATCGCTTAAAATTGCCACAGCAGCTGCAATCCCAACTCCCTGTCCAACTGCACAATTAAATTCGACAATTCTCCCAGCAGAACAGCCATAGCCTTCAAATCCAGAACTTGGACTGACAACTGCCAAATTAGGCACGCTTTTCATCAGGGCGTGCTGTATGCCAATGTTAAATAGCGGCAGGTCGAAAGAAAGTAAATTGCCAACACCTTTCTGGGCGGCTCTGTTCCCCAGACCTTTAATACCGCCACGCACATCGAAATGGTAGCCAAAGCTTCCCAAAGCTTCACTTGCCGGCACACCTCCCCCTAGCATTTCCGAGCCTGTGAGAGGGTTCACGACACCTGTAACATTGCCTGCATGGCGAATATATAGCTCTGAAGCGGGCTGGACAGCAGTTGCACCAATGCTTTGAAACCACTTGGCAACAAACGCCATCTCATTCAACATTTCCTTAGTTGGTTGAGCCTTGGCGCGTGCCAGTGCCTCTGCTTGGTCAGCATTTACGTTGTATAATAATGCATTCCAAGATAAGCGACCTCCTGGCAGAATTGCCACGTTACCATTGTCAAGAATAGCGCCACTTTTCTCTAAAGATAGAGAAGTACCTCGAAAAGAATGGTAGGCAATAGAAATTGCTTTGCTACGGATGTCGATGTAATCTGTGCCGACTATCATCGTTTTCAAAGCGCCTTTTTGATCGACAAAATCTTTGCGGAGTTCATTGGCATAATCCACATTCAAACCTGCGGCAATATTAATCAAGTTCTGAGCTTCGGTATCTTGTGGATTGGTGAAGCGTTGGAGATAGTTATACTCCACATTCTTGAGAGTTTCAACACTCAATCCTTGAGTTTGAAATGTTAGAGTTACAGATAATTCCGAATTAGGTAAACCAAAAGTTTCAAATCCCTTCAGTTTTCTTACCCCAGCCGCTTGTGCCAATTCTGCATTTACGGTCAGATCGATAAATTGTTTGCTCTGATAGATTTCGCCGTTGATAAGTCTAATACCTGAGATTTTTTTCTGCTGCATGATAACGGAATTAATCTCAATATTGCCAATAATTTCTGCATGAATTTCTTGCAACATTCCTCGCAAAGCCGCATCAGCTTTACTTGGATCAAGCGCAATTTTAACTACTCCCGCTCGTTGCAAAAATTCCTTGTAGATAGCGGCTGGATCGCCAAAAGTGTCCAACTTCAGTGATAAGCGAATGGAGAGAGGAACGGCGGAGCGATCTAAATAAGATAAGCCGCCGCGCACCAAATGACCGCCAATGCCTAATTGCGAATTACCTTTAAATAGCAGTAAGCTGCGTGGATATTTATTCGTCTGGCGATAATATTCCCGTGCTGCACAAACTAGGGCGAGAACACCAGGAACTTCATCGCCAAAAGCAATGATGTCATAATTGTGAATGGTAGGCATAGTATTTTCTCGATAATTTTTAGCTATCTAGAGAAAACCAACAAGATTAGTTTTTGCGATTCCGGAAAATTGGTCATGCTTAGTGATTAATGACTTTCCATGTTCGGGGTTGATAAAACAAGGATTGGCTGATTACCTTGCTGGCTTTTACCGCAAATATAAAAGATTCAACTATATCAAAAGAGCATACGCCTTCTTTTATGTATATTTTGGCGCTGTATAAACCAGGTAATAAGCAACAGTAAGGCATCTGCATTTGTATCTCAACTTTTCCGGGAAGTATTGTTAAAGCTTGATTGTCACTTGCAGAAGTTATATATAAAACCCGCTCGTTCTGTCCAGATAAAGCTGTAATTAATACGCCGAGATTGGCATTATCAATTTTTTTGTGTGCTTTGCATTCTACGCATAAATAAGCTAGCTCACCACAAAGGGGAGCCGCAAGTATATTTCCTTGCTCATCCTGAAAACAGAGAGAGACAATATCTACACCCAAACTTTCACTCTTCTGTTTTTCAGGCAAAAACATTCTGCCGTCGCTTATTTCTGTACCACCCAAACAAAAATCCTCTTCGTATTGACGAATCACCTTTTCTGTTTCGCCAGCTTGAATCAATTTACCTTTTGCTAGATAAATAGAAGTTTCACATACATTTAATACGACATGAGGATTGTGAGAAACTAAAATAAAAGCTGTGCCATTTTCCCGAAGTTTTGCTAGCTTCTGGTAACATTTCATTCTAAAATTTATGTCACCCACAGCCAATACTTCATCAATCAGCAAAACATCTGGTTCTATATGAACTGCACAAGCAAATCCTAGCCTAGCTGCCATCCCTGAACTATAAGTTTGCACAGGGGCATCAATTGCATCGGCAATTCCGGCAAAATCTATCACTTCTGAAAATCTCTCGGCAATTTCTTTAGTGGATAAACCTAGTATTGACATATTTGCATAAATATTTTCTCGACCCGTTAAAATGGGATTAAACCCCGCTCCCAGTGCAATTAATGGAGCTACTCTACCCCTAACTTTCACGGTTCCAGTATCAGGTTTAATTAAACCACTAATGATGCGTAGCAGTGTACTTTTTCCGGCTCCATTTGAACCGACTAACCCTAGCGCTTCTCCCTGCCGCAGTTGAAAGCTGACATCTTGAAGCGCCCAAAACTCTTTGAAGCGCAAAGTGTCACTCTTTCTATTTCCCCCTACTAGTTCTGTGGCTATGTCTTGGATGCCATATAATAAAGACTGCTTTAAGTCTCTACAAAATTTTTTAGAAACGTTCTCAACTGAAATAAGTACTTCAGTATCTTCAGATTTAACAGTAGTCTCTTTATCTATTAAATTATTCATCTTAAGAACTGACTCTCTCAACTACGAAAGGCATAGCTAGACGAAATACAATCCAGGTTAGTAGTAACCCAACTAAAGTAATCGCACTTACAACCCAAAATCGTAATGGATCTGATAACACTCCTGTTGTTGCTAACTCTCGCGCTGTTACCAGTAGAGGAGTGACGGGATTAAGCTTGACTAACAACCCAAAGGTTCCCTGGTTGGGAACTGGATAAATTACTGGAGTCAAAAACAGCCAAAGTCCTGTAATTATAGTTAAACCCTTGGATACATCTTGATATAGTACACTCAATGGAGCTAATAAAATGCCGATAAATGTTCCCAGCAAAATTAAATGAATTAATGGTATTGGAGTTAAAATTACTGTCCAACTTACGGGAATATGAAACCAGATAAACAAGGCTACTATTAAAATCAGCTTGATAGCAAAGTTAAAAAACACTTCGCCCAACTTTGCCAAAATGAGTGCTTCTCGTGGAAAGTTGACTCTGGCTAGCATCGTTTTCGCCGCTGTCACTGCTTGCATTGGAGCATTTAAAGCTTCAACAAATGTCTGCCAAAGTGCGGTGCTGAACATTACATAAGCTGGGTAGGGTAAATCTGTCTTTCCAATATTAATGACATTGGCATCATTAGCAAGTGTAAATCCAACTGCCATGATAATTGGTGGTAAAAAAGCCCAGGTTATTCCTAAAAAAGATTGACGATATTGGGCGCTGATATCCCGCGCCATCAGTCTCCAAGCAAGTTCGCGAGAAGCTAGCAAATCTCGCCACATTTGTTGGAATAATTTAATAGGATGTCTCAATTTACTTTCTGGTGTATAAATCACCTCTGTTAATTGAGAATTTAGGCTCTTTTTCTGTTTCAATTCTCACCCTTTGCCAAAGATATTATTGCAAAAATATTCATTAGACTTCTTGCATTCAAGCAGCGAAAAATAAATAATTAACCGCAGATAAACGCAGATGGAATGAATGCAGTGCGTTGTCCGGGTTTCCCGCTACTCCGCGCACAGTAGCGTGCAGATGAAAAAGAATGAGTCTTGAGGTCTATTTTCTCGTTCCCGCGTAGGTGGGAACAAGATTAATTAGGGGATGATGCTGTGATTGGAGTTTTTGTTAACTGTGTTGCAGCTTGGTTTTGAATAGTATGTAACTGTTTTTGAGTATAGCGGCGAGTAATATAACGGTTGAGTATTTTGTCAATTGAACGCAGGATTTTCGCGACGATGCGAGAGCCAATGTTTCCGATTGGTAGGCTATGGGCGAAAGGATTAATAATTGTCATATGTCGCCGCCATCCCAACCGTTTGTATTTATTTTTGAAGTACTCATCTTCGGTGAGGTTCCACTTGTCGCGTAGGCGTTTTAGGCTTGCTAGTTCCCATGCATCGCTCCAACGCAGCATGTAGTAATGTATGTCTGTCCACTCTAGTGGTGGTTGTGCTACATAAGTCATGAGAGATTCGGGTTCTAGGTAAACTGTACCGCTTGCTTGGGCTACCAACATGCACAAATCGACGTGTTCTTTGGTATTTAGCAGTGCTTCATCTAGCAAACCAATCTGTTCAAATATCTCTGTGCGTACCAACATGCAGTGGAATTCGGCTAGCCCAGTTTTTTGTCTTTGTAGTTGGGGTAGCACATCTGCTATCTGCCGACCTTGTTTATAGATTTTCTCAATTATTCGTCGTCTCGGTGTCTCGCCTTTGGTTTCTACTAAAACCCCGGTTTCTCCACCTGCACAATGCACTTCTTGGTGTAATGGTAAACCTTGACAGATGAGGGGGCTGACTATGGTGGCTTTTGTTTCTTCAGCACACTGTACCAATGGCTGAAGCCAGTTTGGGGTGACTATGACGTCGTTATCAATAAAAACGACATACTTGCTGTTGACTTGACGCAAGCCGATGTTTCTGGCGTGGTTTGGGGATAGGTAGTAATCGGTGCGAATTAGGTGAAATTGTTTTTCAACTGCTTTGGTAGCCAGATAATCTCGGATATGAGTTGGTGAACCAGCGTCCACGTAAATTAATTTGAAGGGATACTCAGTATGCTCGTAGATGCTTTCTAGGGACTGCTGGGTGTAGCTGAAACGCTCTCGTGGGACAACAACTATAGTAATTTCTGGGTTGGCGATCGCTTTTGAGTTCATGTTTCAATCCTTTTCTCATCTTATATGTAATCTTAATTGTTGTGGTTCGATATTGAGCGTCTGTTTAAGTATATTACGCACTTACTGAATGTTCTGCGGATACCTCCTGACCATCGAATAAATCATTCATTAGTACTTGCCGATAAATTTGCACTAGCTTATCGTTCAACTTATTTATGTCATAGTGTGCTTCTACATAAGCACGACCTGCTTTTCCCATCTGCGACCATATTTCTGGATGCTCGATGAGATAGTTTAATTTCTCGGCTATTGCCGAAGCATCCCTTTCGGGTACTAAAAAACCGGAAATACCATTTTTCACCAGTTCTGGGATACCACCATGTAAGGTTGCTATAACTGGCAAACCCATCGCCATTGCTTCTTTTAAGGTATTGATGGCAGCGTCTTGATCACCTTTACGAGATGTGACGCTGGGAGCGAGCAAAATATGGGAGTTGTCGAGTATTTCAATAATTTCTGGCTGATTTTTCCAACCAATAAGCTTCACTTTATCGCTAATATTCAGTCTCTGAATCAACTGCTGTAAGTCTTCTTTTAACTCTCCATCGCCAATGATGTTGTACTCGATATTTTGGTTACTTTTTGCAACTTTGGCGACGGCACGAATACTATATTCTATGCCTTTTTTTTCAACCAGGCGACCAATTGTGGTAATCCGAATTGTGTCGTGCGTTTGGGGATATCGTGTCTTAAATGGAAATCGATTGCAATCTATCCCCGAAGGATGTACGACAATTTTTTGTTCATCACAACCTAGCTTAATGGCTCTGCGTCTGAAAAAATCGCAGTTTGCTAGGAAGAAATCTCCTTGAGCAAATAGTAGGTCATAAACCTGTTCGCCGTACTGTTGTATATACCAACTGATATCGTAACCGCGAAAGCAAGTAATCAACTTTCCTTTAATAGCACCAATATCACGAAAAATCATTCCATAAATTCCGAATGTGCCAAACTGACAATGGATAATATCGTATGGTTCAGCGTCTAATAAGGGTATGATTGCATAAAGCAACCTCATGGAAGCAGCTAGTTTACCATACTTGAAAATATTGAGCGATCGCAGCAATACTAAGGGGTCTTTATGAAAATTACTAAATAGTAACCTCAGACCTTTGAGAAATCGCCAAAAGAAATTTTTGGGAACTTGCGGTTCATATTGGGTGTGAATTAGTAGGTGATATTTTTCTACATCTGGATGCACTTTAGAAGCATCATTAGGTTTTACACCGTGGATGACAACCTCATGTCCACGGGCAATCAAACCTGTAATTTGATTCAGAACAAATGTCTGTGATAAAACAGGAAACTCTCCGACTATGAAGGCTATTTTCATTTTCTTGTTCTGAACTGTGTTCATGATGCCTCTGGCAAAAATCCGGTTAATGAGTATTTCAAACTACACATACACACGAATAAACCTACATAATTCAACGGATACTTCCCCCAAAGGAGGGAGTCTCCGTACGAAAGTGTCCTTATCTGTCGTTTCATCTTGATAAAAGCGATTGCAAAAGGTTTAAAGACAAAAATAGTTTAAATAACAAGTTTAAATCCACTAAAGATACGATCACTACTAGTAACTAAACTGGAATTAACTCTATGTCTCTAACACAAGAAATTCTCGCGCAATTACCGAACGATGTTTTCGGAGGGTTGCGTCGCGCCGATCGCTTGTTGGCATCAGTGAGGGAAAACAGCGCACCGATGCCAATGGTAGTGAAAGAAACTCAGCAGTCTTTGGGTGCTGTGGATTGGGATGTTGTCATCTGCGGTGGCACTTTGGGCATTTTAATTGGTTGCGCCTTAGCCTTGAAGGGATGGCGGGTGGCGTTGATTGAGCGCGGAATTTTGCGTGGTAGAGAGCAAGAGTGGAATATTTCGCGCAAAGAGTTAGAAGTGTTTTTGGAATTAAATTTGCTCACAGATGCGGAATTAGAACAGGCGATCGCCACGAAATATAATCCAGCGCGAGTCAGCTTTCAAGGTGGCACAGAAGTTTGGGTAGAGGATGTACTTAATATCGGCGTAGATCCAGTGTATCTACTGGCAACCTTAAAAGAGCGATTTCTCGCTGCTGGCGGCAAGTTGTTTGAAAACACGCCTTTTGCAGAAGCAGTGGTTCACCCAGATGGAGTGATGGTAAATCAATTCAAAACCAGATTGTTAATTGACGCAATGGGACATTTTTCTCCTATAACGCAGCAAGCACGACAAGGACAAAAACCAGATGCGCTTTGTTTGGTGGTGGGAAGTTGTGCCCAAGGTTTTCCGGAAAATCATTCTGGCGACTTGTTGTTATCATTCACCGAGGTGCAGAATCAATGCCAGTACTTCTGGGAAGCCTTCCCAGCCAGGGATGGGAGAACCACCTACCTGTTTACCTACATGGATGCAGATCCACAGCGCTTGGGTTTAGAAGCTCTTTTCGAGGATTATCTGCGCTTGATGCCAGAATATCAGGGTGTGGAATTGAGTCAGCTGAAGTTGCAAAGGGCGCTGTTTGGCTTTTTTCCCAGCTATCGCCATCCACTAAAAACGCCTTGGAGTCGCATTCTACCAGTGGGAGATAGCAGCGGTAGCCAATCTCCCTTAAGTTTTGGTGGTTTTGGCGCGATGGTGCGTCACCTGAAGCGTTTAACATTTGGCATTCACGAGGCGCTGGAAACAAATCAATTATCTACAAAGGCGCTCTCCATACTACAACCTTATCAGCCCAGTTTGACTGTTACCTGGCTATTTCAAAAGGCGATGAGTGCAGGTGTAAATCAAAAAATTGCCCCAGATCAAATTAACCAATTACTCTCTGCGGTGTTTCAGGAAATGCAACAGTTAGGCGAACCCGTGCTAAAGCCATTTTTGCAAGATGTGGTGCAGTTTCCGGCGCTAACGCAAACACTGTTAAAAACTGGTTTGGCACATCCAGGATTGATTGCCAAAGTGATACCGCAGGTAGGTTTGGGAAGTTTGCTGGATTGGATGGTGCATTATGGGAATTTAGGTATATATTCTGCTTTGTTTTCGCTCAGTCAAATGTTAGAACCGTGGGTAAAAAATATGCCAAGCGAACAACAATATTATTGGCATCGCTTGGTTGATGGTTGGAAATATGGTTCTGGCGGCGATTATTCTGATTGATTGTTTTACAAAACTTCAAAAAACTTCGTAATAATAATATGATGGAACGGCAAGCCCAAGGGATAAAATACTTTGCGGTGCTAATTAGCTTATTGCGCGATCGCTCCTTATTTTTAGAGGAAATTCGCTCCTGCACGAGATTACCAACTAAAATCATTTCTCTGTTAGTTTGCAGTTCAATATTTTTTGCCATCTATGGCGGAATCATCGGTGCATACCATAGCTGGATGCAAGCTTTGTCTTCCGCCGTTAAACTGCCAGCCCTCTATTTAATAACACTGCTGATTTGTCTGCCGACATTGTACTTTTCTAATATTATTTTTGGCTCAAAGCGGAGTTTTCCCCAGCATTTTGCATTGGTGCTGACTGCGGTTTCAGTAACCAGCGTGCTTTTATTCAGCTTTGCGCCAATCACGCTGTTTTTCTTGATTACCACCAACAATTACCAATTTTTGATTTTGTTAAATGTCATTATCTTTGCTCTAACTGGATTTATTGGGATTTCTTCTTTATATCAAGCAACAAGCTTGGTTTTAGAACAAGATAATGAAGGCAGCAATACCCGCAAGAAAATTTTACAATTTTGGTTATTACTTTATGCTTTCGTTGGCAGTCAGTTAGGATGGACTCTCAGACCTTTTTTCGGCACACCTGATTCTCCTTTTCAACTGTTTCGAGAAAGAGAAGGCAACTTTTATCTGAGCATTATTCAAGCTGTTGGCTACCTTTTGGGATTTCGTTAATTAGTCAATGACAAAATACAAAGTTTAATCCAAAATCTCAACTATAAAACTTATATGCTTCATAAGCAATCTAGTCAAATAAAACATTTTCCTGTTCTAATTAGTTTACTACGCGATCGCCAAGCTTTTCTAGAAGAAATTCGTCAGGGAATGGGATTACAAACTAAAACTACTTCTCTGTTTGTTTCTAGTTCGATTTTCTTTGCTATATATGGCGCGATTATCGGTGCATCTCATAGTTTGGCGCAGGCATTAGCTAGCGCTATCAAACTGCCAGCTTTCTACTTATTAACGCTGATTATTTGTTTTCCCACTTTATTCTTTTTTAATGTTTTGTTTGGTTCCCGTAGCAGTATTCAACAGCATTTTGTAGTGTTGCTCACAGCTGTGTCAGTGATTAGTGTTCTTTTATTCAGCTTGGCACCAGTTACGCTGTTTTTTATGATAACTACCCCAGACTCTTATCAATTTTTCAAGCTGTTGAATGTCTTGATTTTTGGCATCACAGGTTCGTTTGGGGTTAAATTTCTTTATGAAGGAATGCAGTTACTTTCTCAGCAAGATGAGGTTGGTAAAAAAACCCGCACGACTATTTTAAGATCCTGGTTATTTCTTTATGCCTTTGTTGGTATGCAGTTAGGATGGTTTCTTAGACCATTTTTTGGCGTCCCTGATTCTAAATTTGAGTTGTTTCGGGCGGTAAAAGGTAACTTCTATCTTGATATTGTCGCGGCAATTTCCGAAATTTTGGGATACCGTTGATAAATAAAGTAGTCGGGAGTCAGAAGCCAGAATCGCGAAAAAACACAAAGAATTTAGCGTAAGGGCGTGATTGAGATTCTCCTGACTCCTGACTTTTGTATTCTGACTTTGTTTAATCAAGCCAACAATTCATCGACTGCGACTGTGAAACCTTTTAAGACAGTTTGAGTGCTGACAATCTCACCAGAAGTAAACACAAGTCGCTGATTTTGGGTAATGACAATAATCCAACGATTTTCGGGAAACACTAACCAAACTTCTTCGCCTTTATACTGCAAATATTCTTGAGATTTGGCAATGACATCTTCAGCTAAATCTGTAGGAGAAACAATCTCAGCAATTAGTGGGAAACTTTGGGGTAACACAGCCGGTTCACCAAACTGAGTGATTAGTTTTGGTGTGAGATAAGCAACATCAGGAACACGTCCCTGTTTGTTGGTGCGACAAGGTACTTCTGTATACACTTCTCCCCCTTGTTCACTGGACTCTTTATAGCTTCTCCAGTAAAAGGCTAAATTAGCTTGAATTCGGCTATGCTTGAGTGTCACTCCGTTTTTCTCCACTAGTTGCCCATCCACCCATTCTGTATTATCAGGGGGATTTTGCATCCAGTCTTCTAATGAAAATTTTGAGCCATTAGCAATAATAGAAGTTACCATTAATATCTATTCTCCTTTCGCCGCAGTTACTAACATTATGATTGGTTGTTTCTGAAAATAGCCATTGCTGTTTGTACTTTCTCAACTTGCTTGGGTGCTTGCATTTCATTAAAAAGGGCGATCGCTATCTCAAAATTTTCTCTACTCTGGTTAATTTCGCCCATTTTTTGATTAGTCAATGCCAGTTGATAATAAGCATCGGCTAAATCACATTTAGCCCCTATTTTATCGAGTATTTTTATTGCTTCTAAATGATGTACAATAGCTTTGGCAAATTCTTCCTGTTCTCGATAAAGTTCAGCCAGACAACTTATCGCTTTCGCCTTCACCTGGGCGAAGTGATTCTGATCTGCATAAAATATGGCTCTTTGACACAAATCAAAAGATTTTTTTAGATTTCCTAAATTTTTATAAGTTAAACCTAAAAATAATAAGTTATATCCAGTTCCCCAAGCTGTCAACTTAGTTGTTGACATGGCTGTTTCCACTTTTTGAGCCAGATAAAAAGCCTCTTCTCTTAGCTCTAAACATGACTTGATGAAAGCCAGAGAGCATTCAGAATAAACAATATACTCATATGATGTTTCAGTTTTTTCTATAAGGGAGGAAACAGAATTGAAAAAAAAATTAGCTTCTTCAAGCTCCCATAACTCTATTTTGCAAAGTCCTATATTAAATAAGGGAGATATTTTTAGGATATTAAGTTCAAATTTCTCTACAATTCTTATTGATTCTTGATGGCATTCTAAAGCTGTGGAAATTTTCCCAATTAGCCGATAACTATAACCTAGAATATTGTAAAGCCTACTACGTCCCTCCTGACAGCTAATATTATTAACTATCTGTGTAATTACAGAGATTATTTTCTGAATTAAACCCAATTGGTAAAATGAACAACCTAAAGGCAAGGGAATTTTCTCTTTATTATCTCTTCTGTGGAGAATCACACGACATGCTTGTTCAAAATCATTAATTTCTACAAAGTGATAGTAAGCTTCCAAAGCAGTCAATGCATCAGTTGTATTTTCTATTTCTGTAATTATCTGCGTCCAAAAATATGCAGCTTTCCGGTTGACTAATTCCCATTCTTCAGCTACTAATCTTAGCCTGCCAATCGCTTCATCCCGAATTACAGGATGCAGCCAGTATTGTCCTTTTTTACTTTCTATCAATGACAAATCTTGCAAGGCTTTAATCACACGTCTACTTTGTTCTGGTACATCCCAAAGCAAGCAGAAAACTCCTTCGATAGGTACTGAAGGAATATCTTGATAGCGATAGCATCCTAAACGACACAAGAGAAGATAAGCGTCTAAGTCAATTTGTTGTAAGCGGTTAAATTGGCTGGCGACTAAATCTTTTAACTCTCTTTCTATTAACAAATATGTACAATTTTCCTGCCAATAAGCATATATATCTCCCTGAAAATCTGTCAATATTGCTCCTCTAAGAATTTGCATTGCTTTGGCATTACCTCCATAAGCTCTGCACATTTCACTCATAACGGTTGAATCACAATTTATGTTACGCCTGCTGAAAAATTGTTGCCATACCTGCTCATCTAAACCTTCGAGTGAGTAAAGATAAACCTCTACACTTGACTCGCGCAGCCGCTCACGACTTGTTACCAAAGTGACTGAATGCACATCCGGATCGGCTAATACTCTTAATAGCTCGACATAAGGACGACGAGATTCTAAAAACTTGCCATTTTTATCGAGAGCAGTTTCCAAATTATCAATAAATACCCCAATTTTTTGAGTTTGATTTCGCAGCTTCCGCCGCAGTCGCTCTAAGTTGATACCAAAATCGCGTCCTGGTTCTTCGTTAAAGTCCCGTCGTAGCCATTCCTCCACCACACTCTCCACGGGAGTGAGGTTTTGGATTTCTGTCGCCATCCACAGTTCCAGAACAAAGTCGAAGTTTTGAGTTTTGAAATACTTACGAGCTAAAGTTGTTTTACCTACACCGCCTTCCGCCTGAATGAGAATAACTTTTGCACCACCGCTGATGATCCTGTGAAGTTCAGCTATTTCGCGATCGCGTCCCAGGAAGTTAGAATCAACACCTGACTGTATAACCTTATTTGTCAAATCTTCATGACTTGCGCTGACGTTGGTATATTGCTGTCTCCATCGTTCTACCGCGCCTTTAAAGCTTCCCTTTGTAATTTTTTCTCTTAATACCTCTGAGAGTAATTGCCAAAGTTCAGAGCCAACTTCTTTTAAATATACAGAGGAGTACGCACAACTATTGGCAATATCCTGATACGTTCGTCTCTGATCCTGCCACAAATCAGAAAATATAATCCTTTGGGGTTGATCTAAGTGTTCCCCCGTCTTTAAAAACACCAATCTGTCGGTAAATTCTAAAGCTTCTTCCGCACCCATTGGCTAATGAGGTATCGTTTTTTTTCCAATGTAGCGTGATTTTTCCTACTTTTTCCAACTTGTTATGATCCCACCTACTTTTTCCAACATATTTTATCAGTGAAACTACCCACTTCATCCGGCTGACAAGTTATAAGTTATTGAATACACTTTGTAATATGAAAGACGAATTGTATTACCCAGCTTTAAACGGCACAATCTCCAGAAATGCTCGCTCGTTAATTTGGTGAGGAGATATTGTTGAAAACTCTGATATTGCGGTGGAGTCAGCAGTGTTAGTAATTGTGCCGGAGTCAGTATAGGTGTGAATGAATAATCAAAGCTGTGTTGTCTAAAACTGCCTTAGGTATTTACTGATTAACTCTTGATTACAGGGTTAAATTATGTTCCAAAAAGACTGTCCTCATGATTGCGAAAGCAGCCATTGTCCTTTTGCTCAAGATACGCATAACCCTAACAGATATGTCTGCCTGAAATGCGGTTTTGATAGAGAAATAAATCGAAATCGCTTTGATTTTGGTTCATTTTTGCTGCTCATTTTCACCACTCTAATAGTAGTGTCGCTGTTAGCAAATGATGGCAGACAAGGGAAAAAATCAGCGCCAGAACAGCAAAAACAATCTTCTTTATCATTCATCATTTTGTAAACGCTTAACGGCATTTACTCTCTAGAATTCATCTACCTAATGTGAGTGCATAACTATGACTACCAATCAGTATAGTCCTCTGATGAGATTGATTTCTAAAATCCTCAAATACTTCTTGTTGGTAATGTTAGGCTTTGCGATCGCCTACATTCTCTCAACGGCTTTTAATGCCTTACCTATTGCCCAAACACTAATGCCTTTGGTAGTAACTTGGTTTCAGAAGTTAGGAATTATTCTGTTGTGTTTGTTAGCAGCAGCAGTAATTCTTGAATCTTGGCGTTAGAAATCAGGAGGGGCGGGGGAACCCCGCCCGTACAAAAGTGGGTAAATTTTGAATGAGTGAATGAGTGAATGAGTGAATTTACCCCTATCTTCTATTAGCATCGAGAAACTTGAGTTGCTGATATAAGCAACTAATCTGCGGTAAATTCACCCCCGCTTGTTGCGCTTTGCGTAATGGGTTGCCGAAAATCGCTTCTACTTCCAAGGGGCGGTTTTCATCATAGTCAATTTTCATGCTCGTGCGGTAAGGTATCATCTTGGCAGTGTTACTAAGCATTGTTTGAATAAAGCTATCTGGGATGATGCGCGCCGTACTCTTCGCCCCCGCCGCCACTTCATTCATCAACTGTTCAACTAACTTGCGGGTGTACACATCCGCCATTAATTCATTTGTCGTCGCGTTGAGAATCACAGAAAGCCCATTATAGGGGATATTCCACACTAGTTTTTTCCAACGTGCCAGCATTAAGTCTTCAGCTAATTCAATTGGGATACCCGAACTTTCAAAGTCATCACCAATTTGCCGCATCCTTTCTGTAATTCCAGCAAGTTGATAATCAGGGGTATATTCACCCAAGATAATGTTCTTATAACTTAGGTTGCGGATATGTCCTGGTGCGACTTTATTAGCAGTTAGAAAGCACAACCCACCGATTACTTTTTCGCTACCTACAATTTGGGCAATTTCCTCTTCTATGCCCAGTCCATTCTGTAATACTAAAACAACCCCATCATCTTTAACTACAGAGAGCAATATTTTCGGCAGCAAATGATTTTGCGTCGTCTTAAATGCAATAATCACCACATCGCATCGAGGCATCTTTTGCACATCGTTGTAAGCGCGAACTTGGGGAAGGGTGAAGTCGCCGTCTGTTGACTCGACAATTAAACCATGTTTGCTGACATGTTCGTAGTCACTTTTTAGCAAAAAGTAAACTTTTAACCCAGCTTTTTGCAGTTTGGCACCGTAAAATCCGCCTAATGCACCGGTTCCCAAGATGGCGTATGTGTGATTGGACATAAAGTCAACAGAGGATTTTTTCTGGGATTATCATAAGGCGATCGCGTAGCGCCTTGTATATTCACCGTTGCGTTTGAACATGATTTAAGTCAATAAAGATAAAAATATGTTTACGATAATTTAAGATATTTTACATAGATTAGATGTTTGAAGATTTTGACATCAAAAATGCCACTGTTTTAGCAGCAGATATTCAAGCTGATAATAGTGTGATTCACATTATCGATGAAAGCGATTTAGATAAGTTAATTAATCTGTGGAGGGCATTGCCCACCCTACCAACAATTGCCTAACTATGATTAACTGCTAACACTGCTTTAATTTATGTTAAATTACTAATTTCTTCACTCACGCTATATGCTAAACTTAATTAGGTTATATAAAAATATATTAAATAAATTCTTAAAATGTTGACATTATCCCAACAAATTAATGCTCGATTTAAACACCTTATCTGAGTTCTCCCGCACCAACTGCGTGACTATTTGTGCATTTCTCGTACCAGCAAACTTGCTTGCTACATCCTTGACATTCATTCTCACAGCACTAGGACGCCCAACATATCAAGTGTGGCAAGCAGCTGGAATTGCCTCCTTTTTCGCTTTCGTGATGATGCTGCACGTATATACTTGGTTCCAGGTTGGCGTGGTCATGGCTCCTACTTATATCCTGCTTTGGCTAGCAATCACTTGTTTGCTCTCTAATTTTGGAGCGATTCTGCTGCAAAGACACTTCGGTAAAATTCTCAGCTTCGGAAGATAGAGCGCCCTCAGACTCTTATGTCTGGAGCTACGAGAATAAAGCCTGCATACGCAGGCTTTTTAAATTAGGCTTGTGGTACTTGGGCTACTTCGAGGCTCTAGCTTTTGGGACAAATATTAAATAAGTACCTCCGAGTCCTTCGACAATTGTGCGCGTATTTGCCGTCATCATTTTCTGGTAGGTTTCTCCCTCGCTTCCTGGTTCACCCAAGCCGTCAGTAAAAAGTTCCCTTTGGGAAACTTTTACTCTCGCCTGTCTTGCTACAGACTCAATTAAATTGGGGTTAATTGTCGTTTCCGCAAAAATTGTCGGCACCCTAGCTTGTTTGATGTTTTGTACCAAGCCTTTAACACCTGCATCTGTAGGTTTTCCCTCGGTGCTGATGCCTTCTAGCGTGCCTTTTAGTGAAAGACCGTAAGAAGAGGCATAATAACCCATTGCATTATGGATGGTAACTAATTCGCGTTGATTGGGGGGAATAGTTGTCATCCTCGACTTAACCCAACCATCCAACTGGGTTAGTTCACTTTTGATTTGTCGCGCATTACTAGTATAAAGCGCCGCATTTTCTGGTGATACTTTCCCTAGGTTACGGCTAATGACATCGACCATTGCGATCGCATTCTTGACATTATGCCAAACATGAGGATCGGTTACTGTCTTGCTACCTTGCTGAAACTGTTGTGGTTTGGGAACCGCAACTTGACCTACAGCTATTTTCGGTGTACGGTTTTTAGTAGCTTTAATCAATCTAATCAAACTCTGTTCCAGATTGTAACCGTTGTATAAAATAAGCACTGCCTTCTGCATCGCTTCCCTGTCTTCCCGCTTTGGTTGATAAACATGGGGGTCTGCTCCAGGGGGAATCAAGCAGGTGAGGTTAACTGTGTTTCCCGCTACCTGTCTAGTAAAATCACATAGGACGCTTGTAGTTGCCACTACTTGAGGCAAATTATTATTTCTACTACTGGTTTGCGTGAAAGCGCTGTTTGTATTTTGATTACAGCCTCCGAATCCCATCGCTAGAGCAAGAAGGGCAAGTCGCAGGGAATTATTTGATGGTGTTTTTTTTGACATCACTAACTCCTATCTGCGCTACAATAACGATAATCTTTATCATGAGCGTGAAGTGAAATCCCAGCATTTTGAAGATTTGGTAGTCAAATACCGAAGCGTTAACGCACTCGCAAAATCTTAGCTTCAGTCAGGGTAATTGGTTTTAAGGTTACGGGTGAGAATAAGATAGTGAAGGCGTGTAAAGCTTCTCTTCCCGTTTGTTGCAACAATTACGCCTTTGTGCTAATGTGGCGCAAAAATCCCAAATTGACTGAAATAACACAGTTAATGTTGGGAATGTGGTGATGACAGCGCGTATTACGCATACAAGTTGATTTGACAAACCAAGTCGGGCATCTGTTGGAAATTGTAGCAGTGCCATTCACACCCAAGCAAAATTAATAGGGGCACAGCGCCGCGCTGTACCCCTACTACATAACTTATAACTTTTTAAATGCCTGCAAATGGTAGCTTACCTTGCAGTAGCTGAGAATTAGCTTTAACGCAACTAGGGCAATTACAACCAAGTTGATCCTTGATAGGATTAGATTCTTGAGTCAACTTTGGTGTCGTCGATTGGGGAATTGGTTGTGCAGACACTAAAGTAACTTGAGCTTTAGCAGGTGCATTCACAATCGACGCTGCGGCAGGTAAGGCAAGCATCAGCATAGATGCTACAACTACAGGAAAGGCGAGCAAGATCAGTTTCGCTAACTTCATAATTTACAGATACAGAGGGTGTTGCAGATACAGCATATCTAATAAACTGTTTGCCATCAACTCAGCTTGTGAATGTTGCTTGTTTGGCTCATTGAGGCTGAGGCAGATTACCTTGTAACATCATTTGACTAGCAGCGGCTTGACAGCTAGAACAGGCACAGCCAAACATCTGCATAGCAACCTCTTTGACTCTTTCAGTAGATTGGATGGTTGGGAATTCGGTGTCTTTTTTAGCCGTAGGTGCATTTACTGTTTGTTCCACTGGTGGCTGCAACTTAGGAGTAGCTAAATCTTGAGGAGTTGCCTTTTTAGCAAAAGCTGGATTGACAGTTAGTAGCATTGCGCTAAAAAAGCTGGAGGAGCAAAGCAAAGTCAGTGCAAGTTTATTCATAGCTGACACCAGTAGAACTGATTTTAAGCAGAGTATAAGTGATAGCTTTGATAATTACCATTAAATTTCTCAGCTAATGCTAAGTCCAAAATTAAAAACACAATAAATAAATAAAATAATGGTGCTAGTACCAATTTTTGCCTAATACCCAGTCCCCAGTCCGCTTAACTTCGCCCGAAGCCTTGACCCCGTGTAACTTTTGACCAAACGAATAATTCGCCATTGTCACCACCAGCAGCCAATAATTTGCCTTGGGGATGCCATGCTAGGCAAGAAAAGCCTGCTGATGCACCTGTAAGAACTTGCGATACTTGCTTGGCTTGATTCCACAAACATAGCCAGCCATCACTAGCAGCGGAAGCGAGAATAAAGCTGTTGGGTGCAAAAGCGATCGCCTGAATTACATCCACATGATTCGTTAATACTGTCGCTTCCCATCCCAAAGACTCATCCTCTAGCTTTTCCCACGCGACAATACCCTCAACGCTGGAAGAAGCGAGAATCGGCGCACCTACTTCGGTGGTCGCTTCTGACCATGCCAAATGGCGAATTTTACCAGGAAAGCCGCGCATTACCCAAGGGTCGGGATTATCCCATTCCAACACAGTGACGCTGCGATCCATATTGCCAGAAGCCAGAAATTTACCATCGGGCGACCAAGCCATAGCTACACTAACTGTAGGCATTTCCAAAACGTATGGTTCCTCATCCCAATCTTGAGAATTCCAGACTTTTACACCGTGATAACCGCTTACAGCTAAGTATTGTCCATCACTTCGCCAATCAATACCTAATACTGAGGAGTTCTCAAAATTCAGCGTGACAACTGTTTCCCCTAAGTCGGCATCCCATACTTGCACGTAACGCCCCAAACTAAAAGCCAACAAGTTGCTAGTATGACTCCAAGCCAGTTTGTCAACCCAAGCGGGGGCATTTTCCAAAGTAGCAATTAACTCACTTTGCCGCCAAATTTTCACCCGTCCGTCTTGTCCCCCAACGGCACAGAATTGCCCATCTGCGGAAAAGGCTAGACAGTTTAGTGATTCACCATTACCAGCTTGCAGAATTGCTAAATCGCCATCTTGCCAAAGCGCAACTTCCCCAGCCGCGGACGTTGCAGCTAAAGTTGTATTATTTGGCGACCAAGCGATCGCTGTCACGTAATCTGAAAGCGTCCCGGAAAAGTGCTGGTCGAATTCTTTGGAATTGGCAGTTAGGGGGTTCATTGTCGGGGAGTGAGAAAGTGGGGAGTACAGACGCGATGTTCCTCGCGTCTGTACAAAAGTGGGGAGTGGGGAGTGGGGGAGTGATTTTTCCTTGTCCCCCCTCTCCCCCTCCTCTTGGTTTAAGTCAAACAAGCACGGAAATTTTCTCTGAGTTTGGCTTCGTCAAGATTGCGACCGATGAAGACAAGTTCGTTTTTGCGGGTTTCGTTGGGTTTCCAAGGGCGATCGCCTTTGCCATCAAATATCATATGCACTCCTTGGAACACAAAGCGATTATCTTCGCCGGCGATATTCAAAATACCTTTCATCCGGAAGATATCTGGTCCTTGGGTACGTAGTAACTCGGAGAGCCAATTGTTTAATTTTTCCCCATCCACTGCGCCCTGTTCTACCAAAGCTACAGAATACACGCTTTCATCATGTACGTGAGCATCTTCACCTAAGAAATTTGGGTCAATTTCTAAGGCGCGATTCAAATCAAAGGCTTTCACCCCCAACAAAGCGTCCATTCCTAACTCAGAGTTGCGGGTACGGTGAATTTTCGCCATCGCATTCATTGAACGTATCCGCTTTTCTAATTCATCCAACTCTTCTGGTGCTACTAAATCAGTTTTATTTAACAAAATCACATCAGCAAAGGCTATTTGCTCTTGTGCTTCGTCCGCATCCCAATGTTGCCAGATATGCTTGGCATCGACAACTGTCACCACAGCATCCAAAGACAGTTGACCTTGCATATCTTCATCAACGAAGAATGTTTGAATTACCGGCGCTGGGTCAGCTAATCCAGTAGTTTCAATTACTAAATGGTCAAATTTATCACGCCGCTTCATCAAATTGCCGATGATGCGAATCAAGTCACCACGCACCGTACAACAGATACAGCCATTGTTCATTTCAAAGATTTCTTCATCCGCATCAATAATTAATTGATTATCAATGCCTACTTCCCCAAATTCATTGACGATGACAGCGACTTTCTTGCCGTGTTCGTAGGTGAGGATGTGATTGAGAAGTGTTGTTTTCCCTGCACCCAGGTAGCCCGTCAGAACGGTTACAGGCACTGTATTCGGTGTTTCCGTAAACATACTCTGAATGCCTTTTTTTATTTAATGATAATCATTATCTTGCCGATGATAGCACCTTTAAGAAGGGTAAGACTTCTTGAAGAACTACTTCTGGGTATTCTTCATGCAGTCCCAGAGATCCGGGAAGAACTGCGCTTTTCACACCTGGTAATTTAGCTAAAGCTTCCATATCTGCCCGTGATTTAGGGGGACTAGATTCGCCAATTATCACCATTAGCGGTACAGACAAACGCTTTGCGAGTGCGAGAAAATCAGCTTGGCTGCGTACTGCGTCGAGGTTGCCGGTGACGAAAGCTGCGGGAGCAAATCTTGCTCCTGGCTGTTGAGTGTTGCGCCACTTATGCTGAATGAAGCTGGGTGTAAGTATAGCAGGATCGGCGTAAACGTGGCGACGGTACATCAAACTTAAGAAAGATGGCGTAGTGTTGAGCTTGTAGAGAGCTTGACCGAGAATAGGCGATCGCACTCTTGGTCAACCAACCACAACCGATGTTAACAAGCAGCTTTGAACAGTATATTTGCCACTTGTCAACTAGCTGATGGTAGTTGCTGTTAAAAAGTGCCTAGTTATAAACTTTACCTTGAATTGAACAAGTTTATTTACTCATACAAAAAATTACCAGGCTATTTGGAGAAATTTATTATGCTAAGGGCATTTATCCGCCGTCGAGTATCAGTTTTTGCATGTGCTATCGCGACCGCAACGCTTGGTATTGAGTTCAGTCTGATTGGACAACCTGCCCGCGCTACCAATCCAAATACCGATTCAAGTGTTGACCTACTCTGCCCGCTGGGGACGCAGACGGCTACCTACTCCCCTGGACTTACGTTGATTCAGCGACCAACCGCTGTCACTGTAGAAGGCGCGTTGCTTTCATGCGTATCCAGTGACCCGGAGATCAACACAGGCACATACCACTTCAGCGGTCAAGGGCAGTTCTCCTGCCTCCTGACTTCTCAAGCCCCGTTCAGCGTTACGTACAGATGGAGCAACGGGAAATATAGCACCGTACGTTATGTCTCCAGCGTTAACCAAAAAGTTGCAGCAGGCTCCGTCGTGGTATCCACCGGAACCGTCGTCGATGGTGAGTTCAAAGGTGACGCGGCAGTAAGGACTGTCGAGGACACCACGTTGCAGTCAGGGCAATGCGCCACCTCCGAGGGTGTCACCAGCACTACTGGTGCAGCTTCGTTGACGTTTACCAAGCTCTAATTTGAATGGGTATTACGATAACTGAAGACAGAAATATTTCTATAACTTTATTTCTATACCCTCACTCGAAAAGTGGGGGTTTTTTCTCTGGTTAAGAATCCGGGAATAAACATACGAGAGTGTCCGGGAACACAAATTCCCGGACACTGGGACGTATAGAAAAAACTCCTAGTTTTGGGCTAGGAGCATAGAATATTTAATGGTTAAGGCGATCGCTTAACCGATACTTGCGGCGTTCCATTATTTAGGGGGCAAGGCTATAAATTACGCGCTACATGTAGTATTTGTAGGATGATGAAAATTTAGCTTGCAAACTTTTGTAAACAGTTCGCAGGTAAGGCATAAAACTCGCACGCGAAAAACCGATAATTATGGCAAGAGATCCGGTGAACCTGTAAAAGTCAGTGTTACGACACCAGAATTGTTAGTAGCTCCTTCTGGAGTGACACAACCCGTAGATTGCGTCGTGGCTAAGGTCAAAGTCTGCACCGCCCTAGCACCAGCGTACTCGCCAGATTGTACGGTTCCGCTGAACGTGAAAATGGTTTGTCCCGCAGGTCTAGCCCTGGTAGTGAGTTCATAACGTACAGTACTAGATTTTCCATTATTCCAACGGTACGTATAAGTGGGGGGTGTTCCTTCTCCAGAGTCCAGAAGGCACGAAAACATCCCAGTACCAGTTCTCTCGTAATTGCCAGAACTGATCGTCGAGCCTAATGTCTCGCACGGAGACAACGAACCGACTGCTTTGAAAGTGGACTGTCGCGGAATTAGCGTCAGACCTGGGTTGAAGCTAGTCGCTTGCGTCCCTGTACAGGAAAGAAGGTTAACCTCCGTGGCGGGGTCGGGGTCTGTAGCGCGAGCAGTTTGCCCAAGTAGACTAAACTCAACACCAAACGCGGTGGTGGCAATAGCGCAAGCAATAACTGATACTCTCCGGCGGATGGATGTAAGCATAATTTCTCCTCAAACCCGTGGTAATTTTATTTATGAGTAAATAAAATTATTTAACTCTTGGTATAGTTTATGGCTAGTACTTCTTCAATAACAACCGTCAGTAGTTAGTTGACAATTGTTTAATATCCTGTTAAAAAGCTGACGCTTAATTTAACATTGTGAACTTTTGTGGTGAATCTCATTTTGAGTGATATCGGATAACACTATTTCTCCGACTAGTGCGCTAATGGCGGTTTTCACACTACTGAGAAGATTGTATGATCGCATTCCCCTGTCACTTCCCAGGCGAAGCCTTCCCATACCCCATAAACAAAGCTTTTTGTCAAGGGGGTCGTTGTGTTAATCAGTGCGATCGCACCCACACAGAAACGTTTCTCTAACGGGTGGGTTGATGGGCAGCGCGATCGGTAACAAAACCTCCCATACGGCTTGGAGGCAAGATTATATGGTCTGGGGGGATGCGTCCTTGGCATGAACACATGAATCCCACCCTTGGAAGGGGTGGGTGCGTCAAAAATAGTACTATATTTATTTGGGATTTTTTCTCTAACAACTTATAAATAAGTATACCTAAAGACGTACTTACGACTACGTTTGTCTTCTAGCCAAAGTGTGATTTTAATAACAAAAAAGTTGGTGTAAATTAAATTCAGTACGTAATTATTTACAAATTTAGAGGGTATCATGGCTAACCAAAACACTGAGATGAAAACCAACTTATTTGAAGAACTGAGCGATGCTGATTTAATCGCAGTAGTAGGTGGAACCGGGGGAAGTGGTGTAGTTCAATCACTTAACACAGGTATTGATACTACTTTGGATGGGTCGAGACAAGCAACTGTAGGAACAGGAAATGCGGCAATAAATGGGGCGGGTACCGCATTCAATGCCGTGAATGAGGGAATACGAACCATACGCGAAGGAACTCAAGCTGCTCTACTAGGACAGCCTGGTTAAATAAACGTTACAGCTTTGCTCTTAGCTGTGTCTAAAACTGCTAGTAGGGCTAGAGTCGAGAACTGACTCCAGTCCTAAATTTTTTGTTTAAATGTTCAAGTACGCACTACTTTAGAAGAAGCTCAGGAGACAGATATGTCATTGCAAAAGCAAATTAGTCCCTTCTTGGGCCAGCTAATTTCAGTCACATCTGTTTTATCTGCTACGTTTACCATGGGCATTTTTAGCATAGGAACTATTGCTATTGCAAAAATGGCGCAACCCACTACTCAACGTAGCTTTTGCACAAATGCAACTTTGCAAGGGTTATACGGACTTCAAATTACTGGGTTTCGATTGCCCGGAACTGTCCCTTTTGGTGCTGTTGGCTTGCACAAGTTTGACGGCAGAGGCAATTTGAGTGGGAATGGCACTGCCAATATTGGCGGTGTTATCTCTAAATTTACTGTCGAAGGTACTTACGAGGTCAATGCTGATTGTACCGTAAACGTAGACTACCCTGTCACTTTCTCCGACGGAAGCACTCGACAAACCTCCCAGACTGGCTTCATTGTCAATACCGGAAAAGAAATAGTCATTTTAGAAACATTTCCCAACGACAATGTTGAATCCGGAACTTACAAGAAAGTGATATAGATTCTTCAAGTCAGACTAATGGAGGACAACTAAAAATATCCCAGAAAATTAAGATACGCCAATGACTGGAGGATTAGTTTCACGTCGGGCAATGGGCGTGAAAGCTGTAACAAGTTCGTTAACTCCTGGCAAACTTGATGTGCCTCCTGATTTCGGCTCCACTCCCCCCAATAATCAATATCGGGCTTGCCCAACTGTTCCTGGTATTTCTTTAGCCAGTATTGGTTAGGCTTGGCGACGGCGATTTTGTACTGAGAATAGACCAACGGGGACTTGGCGACGGCGAAAACATCACAAACGCTGTCAATATCCGTACTGGCGACGCAAAACTGTAGTGGTTAGGCTTGGCGACGGTGATTTTGTACTGAGAAGACAAAAACAAACCCCTCACAACGCATTCTGGAGGGGCAATTTTTGCTGGGGTGGATGGGGGTGGCGATCGCAATAAGCACAGGCAGAGCGCTCGCACATCTCCCGCTGCTAATTTGAGGTAGCGGGAGATGGGGAGAGGGGATGTATCAAAAACTCAGTTTGGCGATCGCCTGACGTTTCTGTACGTCGGTTACATCCAAGTAGCGCTCAAGTGCTGATAGGGTCTTGTGTCCGGAGATGGATTGAATGTGGCGCAGTGGTATCCCTCCATCACTCATGACGGTGAGTGCTGTACGGCGAAAGGAATGGGTACTTACTCCCTCTATGCCCAGCTTTAGGCAAGTGTCTCTAAGGATTAAATCAGCGCTAGCTTTGTGGATGTGACCTAAACCATGCCTGCCAGGAAAGAGAAATTCTTTTTTGCGGTTAGGACTGTAATCCTCAAGGTATTGCCTCAACTTTGGGTGAACCTCAATCTCTCTGGTGTCCTTGTCGGTTAAGTCGTTGCTCGATGACTATGGGCAACGTTTAACCAAGCTGGAGAACCGATAACACAAATTATCGGTTCTTCTGACAACTGACCTCTAGCAACGATTCTTGGTCTTGGCATAATTGGTTTACTAGCAGTTTCTCTTTCTCAACTCAAGAAACGTACTGGCAGTAGCTTAAATTAATCTTTAGTATCGCCTATTCGGGGTTAGGTTGGTCAGATTCGCTGACTTCTTCTGCGGATACCGTTGGCTAATCAGCGGTATTACCCCTCAAAGAACGATTTTTCGTCATTCCCCACGATTGTAGAGACGTTCGATCCAAAACGTCTCTACGAGAGTTTTTTGGTAAAATGAGGGGTCATATCGTCTTCGGTTAAAGACTTATTATTAAGACCGCAGTTCTTGGCAGGGAGCAGGGGGAAAGAGGGAATGAGCGATTTTTGCACAGATGCACCGAATAGTAACTAATTTGCCGGACATGATGTCAGACCTACCATTCGCTCTTCTGTATCCTAGAAGGGTGTAGGTGCTGTGAGACGCTTGGGTTAGTAACGAAAAGCGTGATGTTAGTCACCAAAAGCGCGATGTTAGTCACCAAAAGCGTGATGTTGGTAACCAAAAGCGTGATGTTGGTAACCAAAAGCGTGATGTTAGTAACGAAAAGCGTGATGTTGGTAACGAAAAGCGTGATGTTGGTAAAATGAGGGGTCAAACTTACCATTCGCTCTTCTGTATCCTTCAAGAAGTCGGGAATCTCAAGAGCCCAAAAAATCCTGAACTGCTTCTATAACGACTGCGGGGTATTCTTCATGCAGTCCCAGAGAACCAGGAATAACAGCGCTTCTTACTCCTGGTAAAGCTGCCAAAGCTTCCATATCTGCCCGTGATTTGGGGGGACTAGATTCGCCAATTATCACCATCAGCGGCACAGACAAGCGCTTTGCAAGTGCGAGAAAATCAGCTTGGCTGCGTACTGCGTCAAGGTTGCCGGTGACGAAAGCTGCGGGAGCAAATCTTGCTCCTGGCTGTTGAGTATTGCGCCACTTATGCTGAATGAAACTGGGTGTGAGTATAGCAGGATCGGCGTAGACGTGGCGACGGTACATCAAACTTAAGAAAGATGGTGTAGTGTTGAGTTTGTAGAGAGCTTGACCGAGAATAGGCGATCGCACTAATCCTCTTACCATACCCGCAATCTGCTGACTTGCCCCCATTGTCGGCAAAGGACCTCGCCAAGTTGGGGCTAACAACACAATCCGTGAAACAACATCTGGCTGATTAACAGCTAATTGCAGCACATAACTGGCAGCATGTCCAGCCCCAATTACTGCAATTGGCGTATTAAAAATCGATTTAACAAAATATTGCAAAAATTGCTGATATAATTCAGGTCGATAATCTAAACTGGCGCGTGAAGATTCGCCAAAACCAAGCCAATCTACAGCTACAACTTGAAAGTGTGGAGATAAAAGCTTGGCAAGTTCGCCCATTTCAGATCGCATGGAAACAGTACTGAAAGCTGGAAGCAATAATATCGGCGAACCTGTACCCAAAGTTTCATAAACAACGCGCAATTGTTGGTTTTCCCAGTTCCAGAGATATTCTTGAACTACACCACCAATGCCGACAGGGGTAGATAATAAATCGGTTGACATCAGACTAAATTTTAGTATTTATCAATCATGTAATAATTAAATTGGGAATTAAGAATAGGGATTAGGCAAGATTCTTTCCCAGTACCCAGTACCCAGTCCCCAGTCCCCAGTCCCTAGTTAGACATATCTAACTTACATTCCAAAGCCTTTTTTTGCATGGTTTTGAAAATGTTGTAAAAACCATTAGCGCGGGAAGGTGTCAGGCTAACATTTAAACCAGTTTCTTGGATAAAATCTGGAGTCAGTTGGACAATTTCCGTAGGTGTTAATCCATTCAACCCCTCAGCCAAAAGCCCTACTAATCCTTTGGTTAACTGAGAATCAGAATCGCCCTGAAAAACGACCTTACCATCATCCTGGGTTGCTGTGATATAAACCTGAGAAACGCAACCAGGAACTTTGTTTTCTGGTATTTTATCAGCTTCGGGAAACTCTTTGAGCTTCTGTCCGTACCAAATTAACTGTTCGTAGCGTCGCTTAGGTTCAGAAGCGCGTTGAAAGCGTTGGACTATTTTAGCAAGAGCTGGTGGCAAGGAATCTATAGTCGAGGACATAACAAAGGCAGGAAATAATCGCTATCACCTTGAGTTTAGATTATCCTTGGGGTATTGGTCGCAGCACTAAACGGAAAATGCAGCAAGTTATTGGTGCTGGAGAGCAAGTAAATTTTCATCATCGTCAGATTAGGCACACTCGAATAAGTGTTACTAACGACTGAATGCTGGTTTATGCAGCTTAAAAGTTTGTGCATCCCAAGCCCAAAGCTGGTAATCTTCATCATTCCCCTCCCCTTGCAGGGGAGGGGCTGTTTTGCATAGCAAAACCGGGGAGAGGTCAGCGCGTACCTCACCCAACCCAAAAGCGCTATATTTCGCAAGATAAAAGCCGGAGAAGTTACTCTCTGGCTCTTTTAAAGTCATCTGTCAAAAAACAGTAAGGTAAAATTAAAAACAAAAAGGCAAAAGTCAAAGGATGATTTTTTTCCTGTTACCTTTTACCTTTTGCGTTTCCTTGTTTCTAAGCGACTTGGTATTGTTAAATACTACTAGCTTGCCATCTGAGTCAAACCGTGAATCTGACGCACAGCATTGATGCAGATTGGACAATCACAGCCAAATAATTTTATCGCCTCATCGCTTTCTTGATCGGTGAATTGTAGCTCAGTAATCTGATTTGGTTGAACTGGCGCTACTTTGACTGCTGGTTTAGCTTGAGTAGCATTACTATTGCTAACTCTTTCACACACCATGCGAGGAGTTGCTGTGTGGGGGTCACGCACGCAAGCAACATGAGTTCCGGCTGGGGTGACTGTTTGACTTGCGTGAGCCGGGTTGGTCATCATGACCGTAGACATTATCGAGCTAAACAGCACTGGGCTGGAAAGTAGGCTGAGAATAAATTTTCTGTTCATCTACTTGGAATAATATGTTTGTAGCTAGATCAGACACCGGATTAATCTTTTCACATGATTTGGTTATTAATTAGTACGACTTATACAAATTTGCTTAACCAAAATAGTGAAAGCCTGGGATATGTAAACGTCAGGCTCAAGACTGGGACTAATTTAGCATTACTCAAGTTCCTTCGCCATGTAAAGTAAGTCACAATGGAAAGTGTAATTGCACCAGAGATTTGAAAAGCGAAGCTCTAGATAACCAAATTCTTCTACAATTCGCTTGTGAGGTTTACAAGCATTTCTCAAGTTATGGCAAATCAAGCTTTTATTCCAGTTGTTGTCATCGGTGCTGCTGGCAAAATGGGTCGCGAGGTGGTGAAAGCAGTAGCTAGCGCACCTGACATGAACCTAGTGGGTGCAATTGACAACAGTCCCGAACATCAAGACAAAGACGCTGGGGAACTAGCGGGTTTAAGTGAACCGCTGGAAGTACCAATTACCAATCAGTTGGAATCGATGCTAGCGTTTGCGGCACAGGAAAAACAGCCAGGGGTGATGATAGACTTTACCCATCCTGATTCAGTTTATGACAATATTCGTAGTGCGATCGCCTATGGTATCCGTCCTGTAGTTGGGACTACTGGCTTAAGTCCCCAACAAATTCAAGATTTAGCAGACTTTGCGGAAAAAGCAAGTACCGGATGTCTGATTATTCCTAATTTCTCGATTGGTATGGTATTGCTGCAACAAGCAGCCGTGACAGCATCTCAATATTTTGACCACGTAGAAATTATTGAATTGCATCACAACCAAAAAGCTGATGCACCCAGCGGTACGGCGATTCAAACAGCGCAGATGCTGGCAGAAATGGGTAAAATGTTTAACCCGGCAATTGTGGAAGAAACGGAGAAAATAAAAGGAGCCAGGGGAAGTTTAGCAGATGAAGGCATTAGAATTCACAGCGTGCGCTTACCGGGGCTGATTGCCCATCAGGAAGTGATTTTTGGCGCAGCAGGTCAAATTTATACTTTACGCCATGATACAAGCGATCGCGCTTGCTATATGCCAGGAGTGCTACTGGCAATTCGTAAAGTCCTACAGCTAAAGTCGTTAGTATATGGCTTAGAAAAGATACTCTAAAAATCTCAACACTAACTTGTTTGAGATTTTAGATTTTAGTCATTAGTCATCGACAAATGACATATGACAAAGGACAAAATTCAAATCCAAAATCCAAAATCATGCTCGTCCCACTGACTCGCCAGAAATTTGAACAACTCATTCCCTTAATTGCCACTGGTCCGCAGTACAAATACTACTGGGGGAAGTTTTCAGATTTTTTGCCACGGCTATTAATTTCTGTAGTATCTGCGGCTGTAGTTCTGCTTGTGAAATTCCTTTTCCGGCTTGATTTTGGAGCAATAATATTTTTGCTAGGGCTATTGGCAGCTCTTTATTGGTTTTGGGGACCAGTATTTTGGGCAAGTGTGCGTAATGCCAAATACCGTCGTTATAAATACAGTGGTTTTTTCCGTGGTCGAGTGTTGGATTGGTGGCTCACAGAAGAGTTGCTTGGTAAACAGGAAACAGTCAACAACAAAGGCGATTTGGTGATTGTTGAAAACCGTGAAAAATGGATTAACTTAGAAGTGGGTGATGACACAGGATTTACCGCTGAGTTTAAAGCACCACTGCGCCCTTCTTATAAAGC
Organism: uncultured bacterium; assembly: GCA_964245695.1. Lineage (GTDB taxonomy): Bacteria > Cyanobacteriota > Cyanobacteriia > Cyanobacteriales > Nostocaceae > Hassallia. The sequence goes on from CAXTNZ010000008.1 coordinate 29,947, forward strand.
GATCGCTCGTGGTCAAATAGCTGAAATGATAGTAATGTCCAATCGCTCTGATTTAAGCACTATTGAAGAAATCAGCGATATCTATATTCCTAGTCGCGATTTGTGGGTGAACGATTATCCTTTTTTGCGACGAGATTTTTTTAATGAAGTCAGTCGCCGTTTGCGTGATGACCAAGATGAAAGACCACGTCGCCGACGCAGTGATTTTCAGGAAGACCAAGATGAAAGACCGCGTCGCCGAAAATCTGAAAACCAAGATTACAACTTGCGTGATGAACAAGATGAAAGACCACGCCGCCGACGCTTAGAAAATCCAGAATACAGTTCGCGTGATGAACAAGATGAAAGACCACGTCGCCGAAGGTCTGAAAATCAGGAAGACCGCTTCTAAATTATTTCTGAAAATGTCTTAAGTTATAACGGTCTTGATATTTCGAGATATATTCTACATTCTGCTGCTCTAATTTTGATAGCAAATTATCAGGAAAATCTTTTGGTGCATAAATGGGACGATACCACGGTTGCCTATTAAAATAATCTTGTAACCCAGGATTATCAAAACGGCGACCGTGACGAGCGTAAATCGAATTTCGCATAATATCTAGTTGAAAACCATCTTTACCTTGCAAATCTGCATCTGTTATTAATCTAGATGAGAGCCAAGAATCATCATCTGTAGTGTGGATGCTAAATTGAGGGGTTGGTAATTTAACTACAGGTTGAGGTGGTTTTTGGGTAATAACTTCTGCGGTTGATGGGGATGTAACTACAGGTGGTGTAGTTGAATTTCCTTGTGTAGGCGTGACATTAGGCACATTTGCGGCTGGTGAAAATGTAGATGAAGCCGTTTGCTGTCCGACTGGTTGGGGAGATTTTGTTAACACAAAACCAATAATCACAGATGCACCGATTAACCCACCGGCGATCGCACTTCCTATGATAATATTCTTCTGTCCACCGCTTTGATGAGTAGGCGTGGAAGTAACAGGAACAGTTTCAGGATACATTGTCGGTAGATTAGCGGGCGGTTGCGTGACTGTAATCGGATTTGCTATGCTCTGCAAAGCATACAGCATTGCCCTAGCGGTGGGATAGCGATCGCGTGGATGATAAGCGATCGCCTGATCAATTACCCCTCTAAGTGTAGGACTAATATTACTGGCATCATGCTGCCACAAAATTTCACCAGTATGTGAGTCTATCTCTAATTTTTGTGGTTGTTTGCCACTTAGTAAATAAATTGCTGTAATTCCTAAACTATATAAATCACTCGAATAAACCGGTCTACCTGCTGCTTGCTCACTCGGCATATACCCTGGTGTACCAATTACAATCGAGCTGGTAGCATTACCTTGAGAATTTACCACCGTTCCCATTGATTCGCGCACAGCACCGAAGTCAATCAGCACCGGTTTACCATCATGATGACGCAAGATGATATTATCCGGTTTAATATCCCGGTGAACTATGCGCTGCGAGTGTACGTACTCTATGACTGGTAATATATTTACCAATAATTCCTGGACAGCACTTTCACTAAATATTCCCTGCTTTTGAAGTTTCGCAGTTAGCGTGTCGCCTTCAATCCACTCCTGAACTAAGTAAAATTGCCCATTTAACTGAAAATAAGCATACAAAGTGGGAATTTGCTCACTTGCGCTGCCAAGTTCTTCTAAAATCGCCGCTTCCCGCTGAAATCGTTCTTGTACCAGCTGGTAAATCTGCGGATTGTGATGAATCGGTCTTAGCTGTTTAACCACACAGCGGCGCTTTGAAGGCATATAAGTATCTTCTGCCAGAAAGGTTTCGCCAAACCCACCAGCGCCCAATGTGCGGATAACTTGATAGCGATCGTTCAGCAGCTTTATTGTCATGGAAGGTTACAAGCGATAACTTCTCTGAGAATTCTTTTATACACCTTCCCAATTTATCTCAGCTACATTATTTTCAACTGAGTTTTATTCACTTTAAATCGAGTAATCCTTCTTCCTTCAATTTGGGATTAAAGCGAATTTGCATTTGTAACCCACGCGCTTGTAAAACCTCTAAAATTTCGCCTTCCACTCGCCGCGCTACATTTTTAATAATTTTAACTTGCGCCATATCATCTATTAGTGGATTTTGATAATTTGCCTTTTCTTCAGAAGTCATTAGCGCTTTAGCATCGATGGGCTGTGTCCATTTTCCTTTATCATCCGCATTTCCCAAAGGAATACTGCCATTTTCGGCAATCCAAGCATTCTCGATATTTTCCAAAACCGCGCGGCTAGGGCGCTCAATAGTTTGGACTTTCACCCAGTTGCAATGTTGTGGCTGACGTACTAAGTGCTGCTTTAAGCTGAGATAAACATCGCGAGAATATCCGACAAAATTCAGCACTTTTTCTATATCAAAAATTGCGTATACTCCTATTTTATTTTGAAATTGTTCAGGTAACTGACCGTTATCATCAATGTAAGGAATATATTCAAGAGTTGCTAACAAAGGAAAATTCGTTTCGGTTGTCATAAATTAATTTTTTTTACTTGACTGCTTTTGTAATTGGTAATTGGCGATAAGTTCCTAATTATTAGTAAGGATTTTTGAATCCCCGCCTCATAACTCATAATTACCATTATTTACAGATGTTCTCAATTGCCTACGATACGCGATCTCTTGCTAAATAGAAAGGCATAAATAAACGCGCTAATCATGTTTTAAGCGCTCTTTGCGCTTAAAACCCTTGATATGAGCGCTCTTTGCGCTCACCCTTCTCTTCTCCTTCAAAGACGCTCCGCGAACGCTCCTCGCGGCTTCGCTCATGGGGGAAACCCCCTGTTCTGCGCGCTGGCTCACTACGAACCAAGAGTATATTTGACGTTTAATTTCGCCCACTTACTTAGTCATAAGTTTAGATATATCATTATTCTGGCTCCTGATTCTTTGGTTGAAAGTGTATTTTATTCATTTGAAAATCGCAATATTAAGCAACTTTACGGTAAATTGCACAAAGGCGACTGGGTTGGAAAATTTTGGCATTAAACATAAAATTTGGCGGGACGTTAATAATTGCGTAATCGTTAGATTCATGATACTTTTCAAATTCGACTGGCATTCCTTTGGCTGTAGTTAAACTGTAGGGAACTGGCTGAAAAAGTAATTCTGTAAACTCAACCTTTTCCCAGTTAAACTGTTGACAAACTTGATTGACAAAAGCTTCACCAGTCAATAATTTGAAAAGTGTTTCTTGAGCTTGTGGTTCTAAAGTGAAATTGCCATCAAAGTTTTGGACGATTTTCAGGGGCATTTTTATTACAGGTATTTATTAACGACTGAGGGATGATATTGACCAAGTGCGGGTACATTCTCAAGAATGCAGAAATCCCATTTTCTTGATCGCCACTTTAAAACAGCCTATTGGATTGTGTGACTTCTGTCAGCCACAAAAGGAAACTTACAAGATTAAGAATCGTGAAGTTTGGCGCTCTTATTATGAGCGCAGACTCGGCGCTCATAATACTTAATCAAACGAACATGATATATAAAAGTCAAAAGTAAAAAACCCCCCAAGCTTTGCTTAGGAGGGAAAGAAAAAGATAAAACAAATTTAACCTTTTACCTTTTAACCTTTACTCGTCGAAATCATCGACCTCTTCCTCGTCTTCCTCGTCTTCCTCAAAATCGTCTTCATCTGTGAGGTCGTTGATTTCATCAGCAATCATCAACTCATCCTCATCATCTAAAATTGACGGTTCTGTACGTCTGTTACCAAATCCAGATTCCCCAAGTGCAGGAGAATCCAAATTGTAGGTGCGAGCTGTGCGGTCATCTAGGACCATATCCATCGGGTCATCGACTTCATCCAAGACACTGCTGCTTTCCAGAGCAGCATAGTCATCAACTATACCGGTTTCCTCATAGGCGTTATACCCAGTACCGGCAGGAATTAATCGTCCGATAATCACGTTTTCCTTCAACCCACGCAGCCAATCGGATTTACCTTCAATTGCTGCTTCGGTCAGTACCCGCGTTGTCTCTTGGAAGGATGCGGCGGAGATAAAGCTGTCGGTGTTCAAGGATGCTTTGGTAATACCCAACAATACTGGGGTGTACTCCGCCCTAGCACCGCCGGTGATTGCCATAGCTTCGTTCACCTGCTCAACTTGCCGCAGTTCTACCAATTCTCCGGGCAGCATGGTGGTGTCACCGCCATCATCGATCCGCACTTTGTTGGTCATCTGGCGAACAATTACTTCAATGTGCTTATCAGCAATATCAATGCCCTGGGACTGATACACCATCTGCACTTCATTCACCAAGAAGGTCTGCACCTTCTGCAAGGCATGGCTGGCACAAGCATAGACGCCTTCCTCAGAACCGAGACTAAAGAATACCTCCAAAATTTCGTGGGGATTGGCAGGACCATCACTCAACGGCTGCCCTGCGGTGACCGTAGATCCATCTGTCATCACCAAATTTTGTCCAGGTCCGAGAGGGTAATCTGTAACGACACCGTTTGGTTCGATGACCTTAGCGGCGATCGCTTCATCACCATCACCGTAAACTACCTTGACTTCCCCTGCCCGTTTTACCAAAATACAGGCTTCTTTCGGCTTGCGGGCTTCTAGCAGTTCCTCAATCCGGGGCAAACCTTGAATGATGTCTCCGGTCTTGGCACGTTCAAACACCAACAACACCAAGTTATCGCCGCGCTGCACCAAATCGCCATCTTCTATCTGCAATACAGCACCGGGGCTGACTCGGTAGGGACGACCAACGCGGATGGTGAGGGTGTAGTTGGGTGTGGTGAGTGATGAGTCACCAGCAGCAGAACTAGCAGTGGTGTTTTTAACTTCAATTACTTGCCCAGATTCCTCGGCAAATATTCCTGGGGCGATTTCTGCACCCTCTACTAGCAAGTTACCCTTCTTCACCTTTGGCGCTTGCGTAGTATTCATCGTTATCATGTCACTGTGGCGCAACACTAAGCAGCGACGAACTGTTTCGCTTCCTTTTTGTACGCCCCGCACAATACCGCCTTCTTTACACAAGATTTGGGTACGTGCGACCACAGCCCCTGGTGCGATGGTTTGCCCATCTTGTACTTCCAGAGTTGTCTGGGTACTACCTTGGGTGGCATCAGCCGTAATGTCGCGACGAACTACCAAGGACTCCAAAATCACCAGTTGCAAGCGACTGGTTTCCGAGTCTTCGCCATCGGACAGCAACTCAATATCTGCTGCCAATGGGGAAGCGTTGTGGTCTTGTTCCGCTTCGGTCTCAATCTCCAACACCAGTTGGGTTCGTAGCAGTTCCACGCCCTCAACCGACTTGACGCGCTCAGAATCTTTATAAGGCAGTCGCTGCACTGCCCGCAACTGAATTGAACGCCCGGTTTGTTGACTTACTGATGTGGTTGATGGCACATCAGGATTGTTCGGTACGGCGAACTCAACTACGGGACGCGAGAGCAGTGCTGGACCTTCTGGAGACTCGACATACTGGATGTAACGCAACTCGGTGGCGACTTGCCCCAAAAATTCTTCACCTGGTTGGACAAAGGTATTATCGCGTCCGATCACTGCTTCTGGATCGTCCACCATCAACAGTTCACCTGGCTTAACCACCACTTCCCGCAGAATGTCGTTTTTCTGGGTGACTTCTACCACGCCGTTGTTTTGGCAGAAGATGTCCTTAACTACCTCGGTGCCAGCTTCTACATACTGACCGTCTTCTACCAACAGCAGGGATATATCTTTATTTACTTCGTGGGTTTCTTCGGGAATCCACAATAGTGTGCCTCCCTGGACTACTTCATAACCCAGCTTTGCCTTGCCTTTTTTCTGCACTTCCACAGCGGCATATTTCAGCAACCCACCGGTGGTTGTGCGATAGCGGTCATCAATCAACTCAGCCACAACTTGACCATTTTGCACTTTTGTGCCTGGGGTTGCCCGCAAGTTAAAGACTTGGTTGTTGCCAGTGGAGACTAGGTAGTTGTTGCGACCTTGGGAGCTTTGTACTGTCACCGTTGCCTGGTCTAAGACCACAGAAGCAGTGATAATCTCAATTTCCCGTGTACTCTTACCTACTTGCGCTTCTGGCAAGCGCACCACACCGCCGTGGATGGTGGTTAACTTGGTTTCTGCCAAAACACCATTTGTCTCGATCGCATCACCATTGTTCACTACCAATTCCGCGCCAGGGGGCAAGTTATAAACTTCCCCAGACAAAACCCAAATCAAACCACCGCGTGCGGCTGTAGTGGTGGTGTTGCCTTGACGGTCGGTTTTTTGTTCTGGGACAACTTCCGCAAATTGCACTTCCCCTGCCAAGTCTGAAGCTACATCTTTTACAGCTTTTTCAGTATTTGTCCGAGTTGTGCGTCCACCAATGGCAACTTCTGCTAACAACTGTCCCTGTTTTACTTGCTGACCATCGACAATGTATAGCGTCGAACCTTGAGTCACGGCAATTTCCGCGCTTGACTTTTCGCCGCTGACTGTTGACTCTAAAACCATTACCCCATTCGCTTCCACAAACAGCGAGTCTTCGCCGTGGCGGGTGCGATATGGTCTGGTTTTCAACTTGCGCGGCAGGCGAATCGTACCGTCTTTCTCCGCGCGTACTTGTTTTGCCACTTCCCCAGTGAATACACCACCTGTGTGGAAAGTCCGCATGGTTAGCTGGGTTCCCGGTTCGCCGATGCTTTGTGCTGCAATAATGCCTACAGCTTCGCCTAGATCCACCATCTTGGCGTGTGCCAAACTCCAGCCATAGCAGTGTTGACATACCGAGCGCGCCGCTTCACAAGTTAGAGGACTCCGGACGACGAGTTCACTAACAGCAGCTTTATGAATTGCAGCTGCCAATTCTTCAGACATTGGCGTATTGCGCTTTGCAATTATTTCTTTTGTGGTCGGATGCACCACATCCTCTCCCAGTACCCGTCCCAACAAGCGGTTACCTAGGGGAATCAAGACTTTGCTACCTTCTGTCATTGATCGCAGGGTAATTCCCCTGGTGGTGCCGCAATCAAATTCCCGGATAATCACATCCTGGGATACGTCCACTAAGCGGCGGGTGAGATAACCAGAGTCAGCCGTCCGCAATGCGGTATCTACTAACCCTTTTCTCGCGCCGTAAGACGAAATAATGTATTCTGTTACTGTGAGTCCTTCGCGGAAGTTAGTTTTGATGGGCAAGTCGATAATTTCCCCTTGGGGGTCTGCCATCAGTCCGCGCATTCCCACTAATTGCCGCACCTGAGAGATATTACCCCGCGCCCCGGAGAATGCCATCATGTACACCGAGTTCAAGGGGTTAGTACTCTTGAAGTGTTTGACTACTTCATCTTTCAGGGCTTCGGAAGTACTATTCCAGGTATCAATCACTTTCTGGAAGCGCTCAACTTCAGTGATTTCCCCGCGTTGGTAACGTTCTTCGGTGGCGCGAATTTCCGCTTCCGCTGCTTCTAGGAGCGATCGCTTACTTGGTGGCACCATCAAATCATCTACACTAATAGAAACCCCCGCTTTGGTAGCGTAGCGGAATCCCAAAGCTTTCAACTTGTCCGCCATCACTGCCGTTCGCGCCGTGCCACAATGCGTAAACGCCCAAGAAATTAAATTTCTCAGTTGACCTTTGTCAACTATGCGATTGCGAAAAATCTGTTTTTCGTTAGTCATTCTTTATTAGTCCTTAGTCTTTGGGAAGGGGGAGGGGGTAAGTTTTTTATCCCTTACCCTTTACCCTTTACCCTTTACCCTTTACCCATTAGCTAGCCAGCGCTTCCTGAATCGCTTTATTGTAAATAACGCGACCTGGAGTTGTCCGGATATACTGAGAAATCAAATTCCCCTTAGCGTCTTCTCTGACTCGGCGGAACTTATACAGGGATGTGCGACTACCATCGCTGTTTTCTTCCACTTTCAACGGTTCGTTATCTGGTTCGTCTGTCTCTACTTCTCCGTCAAACCGCACGTAAATATAAGCGTGCAGGTCAATTTGCTGCTGTTCGTAAGCCATAATTGCGTCATCTAGAGAAGCAAAGTAGCCTCCAGCGCCCTTTGTCGCATCTGGGTTTTCGGCGGTTAAGTAATATGCTCCCAACACCATATCTTGGCTGGGTGTAATGATTGGCTTACCTGTGGCTGGTGACAATATATTGTTAGAAGCCAACATCAACAACCGCGCTTCCGCCTGACTTTCCAAAGACAGCGGGACATGTACTGCCATTTGGTCGCCATCAAAGTCAGCGTTAAACGCCGGACACACTAGTGGATGCAGTTGAATTGCTCTACCTTCCACCAAAATTGGCTCAAAAGCTTGAATACCCAAGCGGTGCAGCGTCGGCGCACGGTTGAGCATCACTGGGTGTCCTTCAATCACCTCTTCCAGCACATCCCAAACGCTAGGATCATTGCGAGATATCAGTTTTTTCGCGGCTTTGATGTTATTCACCATACCGCTGCGAATCAGGCGATTAATGACAAACGGTTGGAATAGCTCAATTGCCATTTCTCTTGGCAAACCGCATTGGTGGATATTTAACTTTGGTCCCACCACAATTACAGAACGACCTGAGTAGTCAACCCGTTTACCCAGCAAGTTTTGCCGGAAACGCCCTTGCTTACCTTCAATAATGTCCGACAAAGACTTCAGCGGTCGGTTATTCGCCCCTACCACCGTGCGTCCCCGACGACCATTGTCAATCAAAGCGTCTACTGCTTCTTGCAGCATCCGCTTTTCGTTGCGGACAATAATCTCCGGTGCCAAAATTTCTTGCAGACGCGCCAGACGGTTATTGCGGTTAATCACCCGCCGATACAAATCATTCAAATCGCTGGTGGCAAAGCGTCCACCATCCAGCTGCACCATTGGGCGCAAGTCCGGCGGAATCACGGGAATTACTGTCATCACCATCCACTCTGGTTTAGAACCGGTGGCAATGAAGTTGTCAATCACCCGCAAGCGCTTAATCAGCTTCGCCCGCTTTTGCCCCTTAGCGTTACCAATGTCTTCTCGCAGAGTTTCGGCTTCTTGCTCTAAATTGATATCAGCAAGCAAGCGCAGCAGCGCCTCGGCACCAATACCTACCTCTACACCCACTAGCTGAGAATCTTCGCTATAAATCTGGTCTTCAATTTCCAGCCACTGGTCTTCACTGAGAAGCTGTTTGTAGCTTAAGGTTTCGGCATTGCCAGGAGAGAGGACAACATAGGAGTTGAAATAGACAATCTGCTCTACATCCCGCAGAGGCATATCCAAAAGGATGGAAATATAGCTAGGAATGCCTTTGAGATACCAAACGTGAGCTACTGGTGCTGCTAGCTTGATATAGCCCATGCGGTGGCGGCGCACCCGCGACTCGGTGACTTCTACACCACAGCGTTCGCAGACAATACCGCGATGGCGCACTCTTTTATATTTGCCACAGTGGCATTCCCAGTCTTTAGCCGGACCAAAGATGCGCTCACAGAATAAGCCGTCCATCTCTGGCTTGAGAGTTCGGTAATTAATCGTCTCTGGTTTAGTGACTTCACCTACCACCTGACCATTGGGCAATGTTCTTTCGCCCCAGGTCCGAATGCGTTCAGGGGAAGCCAAGCCGATTTTGACGTAGTCAAACTGATTAGTTTGTGCGTTTCTCATATCTTTAGTACTTACTTTTAAGTTATGAGTAATGTAAAGGCACGAGGTTATTTACCCGTGCTAGTAGGAGTATTAAGTTTTCATTGGGGATTAAGGATTGGGGATTAGGGATTGGGAATTGGGAAGAGTATGTTTTGTTACTCTTTCCCAGTCCAAGCGTCCAAGTGTCCCTAATCCCCAGTCCCTTTTTACTCGTCGTCTTCCAGCGATTCTCGCGAAAGAGATTCATAGGTTGGTCGCGAAGGCGTGCGACGCGTTCCTTGGTCTGCCATCAAATCAACTTCTACATCCAAGGAACTACCGTCTGCCTGGGTCTCTACCTTGTGTACGGCAATGTCTAACCCCAATGATTGCAGTTCTCGCATCAGTACCTTAAAGGACTCTGGTGTCCCAGGTCTGGGAATTGCCTTACCCTTAACGATCGCATTTAGCGCTTCATTCCGCCCCTGCATATCGTCAGATTTTACAGTTAGCAACTCCTGCAAGGTGTAAGCTGCACCAAAGGCTTCCAATGCCCACACTTCCATTTCCCCGAACCGCTGACCACCTTGCTGTGCTTTACCACCCAAGGGTTGCTGAGTAACCAATGAGTATGGACCTGTAGACCGGGCGTGGATCTTGTCGTCCACCAAATGCACCAGCTTCAGCATATAAGCCACACCTATAGTCACCGGTCGGTCAAAGGGTTCGCCTGTACGACCATCGAACACCATGATTTTGCCAGGGTCATCTGGGTTATATACCCAGTTTTTGCTTGTTTCATCTCGTGCTTCTTGCAATTTGCCATGCACGATGCGGCGCGATGACTCTTCCCCGTACATTTCATCAAAGGGAACTATCTTAAACCGCACTCCCAAGGTATGACCAGCCCAACCCAACAAACATTCAAACACTTGTCCGACGTTCATCCGGCTGGGTACGCCCAAGGGATTAAGTACGATGTCCACAGGCGAGCCATCCGGCAAATAAGGCATATCTTCTAACGGCAAAATCCGGGAAATAATACCTTTGTTGCCGTGGCGTCCTGCCATTTTGTCGCCAACTTGAATTTTGCGCTTTTGTGCCACATACACGCGGACGACCATATTTGCCCCCGGTGGCAGTTCGTCGCCTTGTTCGCGGGTAAACAGACGCACGTCAACTACGCGACCTTTTTCACCGTTGGGGACTCGCAGGGAATTGTCGCGCACGTCCCGCGCCTTTTCACCGAAAATTGCCCGGAGGAGCTTTTCTTCTGGTGGCTGGTCAGATTCGCCTTTCGGGGTAACTTTTCCCACCAGGATATCCCCGGCATCCACCCATGCCCCAATGCGAATAATTCCCTGTTCATCCAAGGATCGCAAAGCATCTTCACCGACGTTGGGAATTTCTCTGGTGATTTCTTCTGGTCCTAGCTTGGTCTGTCTTGCCTCAATTTCATATTTTTCAATGTGAACTGAAGTATAGACATCCTCCTGCACCAGCCGTTCAGAAATTAAAATTGCGTCTTCGTAGTTGTAACCCTCCCAAGGCATGTAAGCGACGACGATGTTTTGCCCCAGTGCCAATTCACCACCTTCGGTGGAGGAGCCATCAGCTAGCACTTGACCTGCGACTACCTTTTCCCCCATGCGGACGAGGGGTTTTTGGTTCAGACAGGTGTCTTGGTTTGAGCGTTGGTATTTGGAGATTCTGTACTTAATTTCCGGAGTGTTAGGCTTGGGACGTACACGAATTTCTGTGGCATCTACATACGTGACATCACCATCGGTACGGCTGACTATCACCATCCCGGAGTCCCTAGCAGCTTGAGCCTCTAGACCAGTTCCTACTAAAGGACGTTCTGGCTTGAGCAAGGGCACTGCTTGCCGTTGCATGTTGGAACCCATCAGCGCTCGGTTAGCGTCATCATGCTCCAAGAAGGGAATCATGCTTGTAGCAACTGACACAATTTGCACTGGGGAAACTGCTACATAGTCCACTTGTTCTGGTGTTGTGGTTGCCCAATCTTGGCGATAGCGGACTGGCACGCTGGGTCCAATGATGTAGCCGTTTTCATCTAGAGGTATATCGCCTGTGGCAGTCCGCAGGTCGTCTTCTTCATCTGCGGTCATGTAGACCGGAGTCAGGTCAAACCTTACCTTGCCGTTTTCCACAGGTCGGAACGGTGTTTCCAAGAAGCCGTATTGGTTTACTCGTGCATGGGTTGCCAAGGAACCAATCAAACCAGCATTGGGACCTTCTGGTGTCTCAATCGGGCAAATACGTCCGTAGTGGGATGGATGGATATCTCGGACTGCAAAACCAGCGCGTTCGCGAGTTAAACCACCAGGACCAAGGGCACTAAGGCGGCGTTTGTGGGTCAGTTCTGCTAAGGGGTTGGTTTGATCCATGAACTGACTTAATTGGCTAGAGCCAAAGAATTCCTTAATTGCCGCTACCAAGGGTTTGGGGTTAACTAAGGAAGCTGGGGTCAGCACTTCGGCATCGGATACAGTCATCCGTTCCCGAATAATGCGCTCTAGGCGGTTTAAACCTACGCGCACTTGGTTTTGCAGCAGTTCGCCTACGCTTCTGACTCGGCGGTTTCCCAGGTGGTCAATGTCATCTGTATTACCAATATCAAATTCCAGGTTGATCAGGTAATCTACCGCCGCTAAGATGTCGATGGAGGTGAGTACTCGTGTTGTTTCCGGAACTTGCAGGCGTAATTTCTTGTTTAGTTTGTAGCGTCCGACGCGACCGAGGTCATAGCGTTTGGCGTCAAAGAAGCGGGAGTCTAGTAGCTGTTGACCTCCCAATACTGTGGGGGGTTCACCAGGACGCAGTTTACGATACAACTCCATCAGGGCTTCTTCTTCGGAAAACTGCCCTTCTTTTTCGATGGTTTTTTGGAAGTATTCTGGGTGGCGCAGCGAGTCAAAAATTTCGTTGTCTGACAGCCCCAACGCTTTTAATAGCACTTGCGCTGACAGTTTACGGGTTTTGTCGATGCGTACCCAAACCAAATCATTACGGTCTGTTTCAAACTTTAGCCATGCCCCCCGGTTAGGGATGAGCGAAGCTGAATAAGTGCGCCGTCCGTTTTTATCAATTTCTGATTTGTAGTAGACACCAGGACTACGCACTATTTGGTTCACAATCACTCGTTCGGCACCGTTAATAATAAAGGTGCCCCGATCTGTCATCAAAGGCAAATCCCCAATAAATACTTCTTGCTCTTTGATTTCCCCTGTTTCTTTGTTAATTAATCTTGTAGGTACATACATTTGCACAGCGTAGCTGCTATCCCGCCGTTTTGCTTCGTCTACGCTGTACTTTGGCTCTTTGAGTTTGTAGTTATGACCTAAAAAGTGCAACTCTAGTTTGCCAGTATAATCTGTGATCGGACTAAAGGAGTTGAGTTCTTCTATTAGCCCTTCTTCCAAAAACCACCGGAAGCTTGCTCGCTGAATTTCAATCAAGTCGGGCAACAAAAAGGCGGGTTCCATATATGTTTCTTTAATCATGCCTCTACCTTTATCAACAGTTATGAAATGTTTTCCAAGGACACTACTGGAGCGAAGGTTCCCTGAGCAACAGCTTGTGTCCCTAGCTGTTCGGGTTCTCCTTACACCACCTGTAGACAACAGGTGCTGGCAAACTGAGCCATTAAATCTGTAAAGAGCAATTTTAGCAAGGGGGGCGATATCCTCTATTACAGGCAAAGTCAGCCAAAATTCCGCTGTTGCGTTGCTTCGTCAAAAGCAGATAAAAGATAGCTTCGTGATTTTGATTTACTTTCCTCACTTCCCCTCCAAAAAAAGCGCGATAATTAGCTTATGCAGATCTACACTGTTCTGTCTTTAATACACGCTCCGTATTTAAATTTAGGGTGATATTTTAAGACTGAGGCAACGCTCCGCTTTTACAAACCTTAATCAGTGTTGCTTTATCTTGGTGGGTGTTATTCACAAGTCAATTACGTTTAACAATTTTTATAGGTTAAATAAAGTTCTGCGTTCTTGTGCCAAAGTTGAGCTTCAACGTAGTTTGTCAGGGATAGTCATGTATTGTTCGCATCCACTTGTAGAGAGAGGAGGATGGTTAAGTTATCAGGCGCGAAACTCTTTTTTATCGAGTTCGTAGTTCCTTCCTTAACCATTATGACGCACAGAAGACATTTTGGAGGTAATAATATTACCATATTTTTGTCCTCCTCAAATTTTAATTTTTTTATACCTGGGCGCTATACTTTTGGGCGCACTAAACAAGTGCTAGACCAAATAACTCACAGGCATTTTGAGTGGTTTGAGCAGCGATCGCTTCCAGGGTTTCCCCCCGCAGATGGGCTATAGCTTCGGCTACATAACGGACGTTTGCTGGCTCGTTGCGCTTTTCGCCCCGTTTAGGAACCGGAGCCAAAAATGGGCAGTCTGTTTCAATTAACAGGCGATCGCGGTTCACCATCTGAGCTGATTCTTTAATTGGTATTGCGTTTTTGAAGGTGACGGTCCCACTAAAGCTAATGTAGAAGCCTAAGTCCAAAAACCATTGAGTTTGTTCAGGTGTTCCACCCCAGCAGTGCATCACGCCCCTGACGCTCTGACCTTTGAGATTCCTCCATTTTTGCAATACGTCTCTTACTTGTGATGCAGCATCACGGCAGTGGATAATCACTGGTAAGTTGAGTTGGGATGCGATCGCCAATTGCGCTTCAAATACCATGTGCTGTTGCTCATAGTTATCTGCTTTATAAAAATCCAGCCCCATTTCCCCAATTGCTACCACTTTCGCGTCTGATTTAGCCAAATATATAATTTCCTCTTGTGTCTGGCTATTCCATTTATCAGCATCTAAAGGATGCAAGCCAATGGCAAAGCTGATTTCCGGAAATTTGTGAGCTATAACTTGAATGCTGGAAAATTCTGATGGCTCGACACAGGAATGCACTAACCGTACTACACCTGCTTCTTGCCATCGCGATCGCACTGTTGCTAAATCTGGCTGAAAAAGGTCAAAGTTGAGATGAACGTGGGTATCAATCAGCTGCATCGTTTATCGTTTGTCCTTTTTCTTTTTTCATTAATCATTTGCCCTTATTCATGACTAAGGACAAATGACTAATGACTTTTATGCAGTTTCAGCCTGTGAGGAGCTTTTTAGTCTTTGAGCCAATTTTGACTTTTTCCTTGCTCCGTTGTTGGGATGAAGTATACCCCGCTTTACGGCTTTATCGATTTGGCTATAAGCGTCGGACATGCGAAGCTGTACTTCTTGCTTTAATTCTGGGGTTGGATTACCTGCATAAGTTTCTACAGCACTAAAGCATTTCTTCATCAGCGTTTTTACGGCTGATTTGTAAGATTTGTTACGCAACCGATTGCGTTCTCCGATTTGGGCGCGTTTGAGAGCAGACTTTGTATTCGCCACAGTCAATTCCAAAAAGACTATTAATATGTACACACACTACTAGGCTTACTAATATAGCATCTTTATTGCCAATGTTATAATTAAGAGAGAAAAATATCATAACTAAATTTTGTTTGCCGCCAAGGTGTGGGGTTGCCAGGAGAAAAAAAGACTTGAGCCCACGCACTCGGTGTGACATCAACTGAGAAAATGCGTTAAAATTAAGTACTCCAGTAGATAGTGACTTCTCGCAACCTGTTACTAAGCGGGTTGAGCGCCAATTTAATTTGTCTCCAAAGGGGATGTATTGCTAAAGGCAAGGATCTATGAACGGCTAAAGTTCAGTGGTGTAAATCTAAAGACACCATATGTCGAGTCTATACAAATGTAAGCTACTAAAGTAAAAAAGTAGGCACTCAATTATACTTAGATGTCACCTAAGTTCAAGCAGGGGAAGTGGATGTGAAAAAAAACCACCTCCACCCTAGAGGTTAGCTTTCGGCGGTAAAAGGGTAGTGAGAATAGCACACTCGCTCCCAACCATAGCCTTTGCTGAAACTCTAGCAACGGTAAACCAAAAGGCAAATCGGCAGATCGCAAGCAATTTAATCGCTATTGTTAGCAACCCATGTGCGAGAGCGCCTTGGGAGTATCAAAAAAATCCAGGTTAAGCTAGAGAAGAGAATTAGAGTTAGCTTTGCACCTGTCTAGGTAAAAAGCATTCACTGATTCTCAGGCGGGAATATTCGTTAATTTTGGCATTCTCCTTACTCCATGCTGCGAATCATTACTCAGCAGGCAGACGTCAGAGCAGAACTACAACGTATCTGCGATCGCACCCATGATGAACAGGTGCATCACAAAGAAGCAACCGTGCGGGAAGTGTTGCAAGCAGTCAAGCGCCAAGGCGACAAAGCTGTATTGCATTACACAGCCGAATTTGACCAGCAAACCTTTAAACCTGACGAACTGCGTGTTTCCGGCTCAGAACTGGATGCGGCTTACCAACAGGTGTCGAAGGAGTTGCTCGAAGCAATTCGGCTGAGCGCTCGCCAAATTGAAGCGTTTCATCGTCAACGAGTACCGAAAAGCTGGGTACACTTTGGCGACGATGATGTAGTGCTGGGTAAGCGCTACACTCCTGTAGACCGAGCGGGGTTATATGTTCCTGGTGGTCGCGCCGCCTATCCAAGTACGGTGCTAATGAATGCTATTCCGGCGAGGGTGGCTAATGTACCCCGTGTGGTGATAGTAACGCCACCAGGAGCGCAAAAAGCGATTAACCCGGCAGTGTTGGTAGCTGCCCAAGAAGCAGGGGTGCAGGAAATTTATCGTGTTGGAGGCGCACAAGCGATCGCCGCTTTAGCCTACGGCACAGAAACAATTCCGAAAGTAAATGTGATTACGGGTCCGGGTAATATATATGTTACCCTAGCGAAAAAACTCGTTTACGGCACTGTGGGCATCGATTCTTTGGCAGGACCTAGCGAAGTGCTAATTATTGCCGACGAAAGTGCAAATCCGGTACATGTGGCAGCGGATTTGTTGGCACAAGCCGAACACGACCCGATGGCGGCAGCAATTTTGTTGACAACGGATACGAGTTTGGCGAAGAATGTGCAAGTCGCTGTGGAAAGACAGCTAGTGGATCATCCACGGCGAATAGACACAGAAAAAGCGATCGCCCACTATGGCTTAATCGTTGTTGTGGAATCCCTGGAAGCAGCAGCCGAACTGTCGAATGAGTTTGCCCCCGAACACCTGGAGTTAGAAGTCGAAGATCCTTGGGCACTAATTCCAAACATTCGCCATGCTGGAGCAATCTTCTTAGGGTACTCTACACCAGAAGCTGTAGGAGACTATTTGGCAGGACCAAACCACACCTTGCCAACTTCTGGTGCTGCCCGTTATGCTTCTGCTTTGGGTGTGGAAACTTTCCTGAAACATTCGAGCATCATTCAATACTCAGACACCGCCCTGCAAAAAGTGGCTAGCGCAATTGACGCACTAGCGACAGCGGAGGGCTTACCTTCCCATGCTGAGTCAGTCAGACGCCGAGTTCAACAAGAAGAATAATTACAAATTCTTAATTTTTTCTTAAACTATTGGCAAAAGTTACTGTGTGGCTACAAACTGAAAGTTTAATTGCAGGGCGTAGCCTCCACAAAAAAAAGGCGCGTCCCTAGCTGGGAAATTGTTGGCAGCTTGTGCCAAGACCTTCTCAGCTAATTATGTCAAATGTCTACTCTTGAGGAGACGACAGCGGTGCTAAATACTATTTTGGTAGCTCTGGACGGTTCAGAACTTGCCGAACGCGTAATTCAGACTTTACAGGAATTGGTACTGCTAAAAGAAAGCAAAGTTATACTCTGCCATGTGTTTTCCACGCCAGAGTCTGAGATGGAATTACCCGCAGATCGTCCTCAAGCAGAGTCACCAACACTTTCTTATTTCCATGTGGAAAAACAGCTGCAATCCTACCAGGAACAGTTGCCAGTCAACAGTGAATTAGAACTGGTAACTGGCGATCCGGCAGAAGAGATTATTCGCCTTGCCAATATTTATCAAGCTGACTTGATTATCATTGGCAGTCGCGGGTTAACTGGGATGAAGCGAATTGTTCAGGGTTCTGTTAGTAGTCAAGTTGTGGAAGAGGCTAATTGTTCAGTCTTGGTGGTGAAGCCGGGATAGCGACAACCAGACAAGGAGAATGCCCCTTCCCTTCCTTGTCTTTGTTAATTCAGCGCCCTTGAGTTGCCAGAAAGGTTCGCAAGCTCAATAAACTTAGAGTTTGCCCTAAATTCAAAGGCAAAATTGATACTCCTTCCAAGCGGGACTGTACCCAACCTTCACCCCAATACCATTCGTGAAAGCCGTCAATGCCTTGACTCAGTAGCAAGCGCAGGCAATTGGGTTTTGCTACATCCACTTGATGGTGAATCTTCACTAGTCCCATTGAGCTAGTAAACTCAAATCCTGAATGTAGTTCTTCTGGCATTCCGGGGGAAAAACGTTGCCCGATGAGCCATTTTTCTTGTTGCACAGGACGCAGCAGACTGTCACGAATTGTAGCTGCTGATGCTTCAACTTCTATACGTAATTGGCTTTGTTGAAAATTACCGAGCATTTTGGGAGCGATGGCTTTGCCAACGCCAAGGGCGAACGCATTTTCTTCCAGTATGGCAAATATGGTTCATTAGGTATGCGCTTGTTCAAAGGAAAATGCGAATTTCATTACACGACGCGCACGATGAAAATATTTCTTGCCCATTCCCTAGTTTCTTA
>CAXTNZ010000009.1:0-294 GCA_964245695.1 uncultured bacterium
GGAGAAACGCCAAACAGCGGTGTAAGGATTGGCTAATATATGAATACAACATCGGTATTAGCATTGTCTTAACTGATGTTCTGTATTTAACAACACAAGTCCTAATTGTCTCATTGGCAGAACATAAAAATAGCTAATTACTTGTCTAAAATAATACTATCTATTTTCAATGTAGATTTGGATTGACATCTTGGTAAATTTAATTTTTATGAGGTTGATGGTTTTGCTGGAAATATGCCTAGAGTATGACTTAAAAAAGTACTGATGCTGCCTAGAATGGAAGCATATAAATAC
>CAXTNZ010000009.1:345-38561 GCA_964245695.1 uncultured bacterium
AAGCCAACAGATTTATTATACGTAAATACTAGGGAAAATATAATGATAAGTAACAAAAAAGACAATTTTATTTCTTCAGCATATATTCTCAGCTTAGGAGTAGGCTGGTTTCCCAAAACACCTGGAGGTTTAGAGAGGTATATTTATGAACTAACTAAACAATTAGCAGCAAATGAAGACAAGGTGGAATTATGCGGAGTAGGTCTACCAGAAGCTGAACCAAATTTGCCGATAAAACTGACTAACTTAGCTTCTCCAGATACTGCAATTTGGCAACGCCTGTGGTCTATTCGCAATAACTTTAAGAAAACAAGAGTAGGCACACCAGATGCAATTAATTTGCATTTTGCATTATATAGCAGTCCTATTTTGGATCTTTTGCCAAAGGAAGTGCCAATTACTTTTAACTTTCATGGACCTTGGGCATCTGAAAGTCAGGAAGAGGGAGTTAATAAAATTACCGCGTTTCTGAAGCACTGGGTTATAGAAAAAAGAGTTTATGACCGCTGCGATCGCTTTATTGTTCTCAGCAAAGCATTTGGCAATATTTTACATCAAGAATATCTTGTACCTGGTGAGAAAATTAACATTATTCCTGGTGGAGTTGATATTACTCAGTTTCAAGCAAACTTATCACGTCAATCTTGCCGCGCCAAGCTAGGTTGGCCCCTGGATCGCCCGGTAGTATTCACATCCCGCCGCTTAGTAAATCGCGTAGGACTTGACAAATTGTTAGTTGCTATAGCTACAATTAAGCCGAGAATTCCTGATGTTTGGCTGGCGATTGCTGGTCGTGGACCATTAGAAGCTGCACTAAAACAGCAGGCTACAGAATTGGGACTCAACGACCACGTTAAATTTTTAGGCTTTTTACCAGATGAGCAATTGCCTCTAGCTTACCAAGCCGCTGATTTGAGTGTAATGCCCAGTCAATCTTTTGAAGGATTTGGATTAGCAGTAGTCGAATCTTTGGCGTGTGGTACTCCAGTTTTGTGTACTCCTGTTGGGGGAATGCCAGAAATTTTAGAACCATTCTCACCTAATTTAATTACTTCCTCTATCGAAGCGTCAGCTATTGCGGAAAAATTAGAAGAGGTATTACTGGGAAAAGTGCCAATTCCTTCACGAGAAGACTGTCGCCAATACGCCGTCACAAACTACGATTGGAATAAAATTGCCCAGCAGGTGCGCTCCATACTCTTAGCCTAAGCAAGTGCAAATGAAAATTCTCTTTTTAGACCAAAGTGGTAAACCTGGTGGCGCAGAATTGTGCTTGATAGACATTGCCAAACCTTATAGCGATCGCTGTTTGGTAGGCTTATTTGCCGATGGTCCCTTTAAAAACTTACTACAGCAAAATCAAATTCCGGTACAAGTTTTAGCAACTCAAGCAATACAAGTTCGCAAAGAAAGCAGCTTGGCACAAGGTTTAGGAAGTTTGGGACAACTTGCGCCGATAATTACTAAAGTAGTTAAAATCGCCCGTGAATACGATTTAATCTACGCCAACACACAAAAAGCCTTGGTTGTTGGCGCACTGGCTAGTTTTTTCAGCCGTCGTCCTTTGGTCTATCATTTGCATGATATTCTCTCTGCCGAGCATTTTAGTAAAACTAACCGTAGCATTGCTGTAGCTGGTGCGAATCGTTTTGCATCATTAGTAATTGCCAATTCCCAAGCTAGTCAAACAGCTTTTGTAGCAGCGGGAGGACGGGCAGACCTCACAGAAATAGTTTACAACGGCTTTGACTCAAAAAATTATCAAACTTCCGAGTCTGATGTCAGGCAATTGCGGCAAGAGTTGGGTTTAGAAGGGCAATTTGTAGTCGGACATTTTAGCCGTCTTGCACCTTGGAAAGGACAGCATATTTTAATTGAAGCACTTGCCCAATGTCCTCAAGAAGTAACAGCAATTTTAGTTGGTGATGCACTGTTTGGTGAACAAGATTATGTTCAAAGTTTACACACTCAAGTGAAAAAACTGGGACTGTCCAAGCGAGTTAAATTTTTAGGCTTTCGTTCAGATGTTCCCCAGTTAATGTCAGCTTGTGACTTGGTGGCACATACTTCTATTTCCCCAGAACCTTTTGGGAGAGTGATTGTAGAGGCTATGCTATGTGGAAGACCTGTAGTTGCAGCCGCAGCTGGCGGTGCGATTGAATTAGTAGAACAAGATATAAATGGTTTTCTAGTCACACCAGGAAAACCACAAGAACTTGCATTCATTATTACCGCCTGTCTTCAACAACCAGAAAAGACAGCGGCTATAGCTAATAATGCACGAATTACCGCTAGTCAACGTTTTGATGTGTCAACTATTAATCAGCAAATTGCCGAACTACTTTCTCGGAATTTTCATAGTAATAAATATTAACTACTAAAAAAAGTCCCATTGCCAATTGTGACAATGGGATTTTAAATTTTCAAGTAATAGTGTAAAATTACAAACCAACTAATTCACGAGATTCAAAATCGTTGAGTTGTTGAGCTATGGCTAGTCTCGCTTCCAATTTAGCTACACTAAACTGGTTACGGAGATATTCTAAATGAGCGATCGCATTCGCTTTTTCCACAGTTAATCGGATCAGAGTATCCATGCTTGCTTGATATTCCTTATTCACCAGCAGCACTTCAAAGCGACGCGCCTTACGTTGAGCATCATTCTTCAAATCTGTTTCAAAGGCAGAAACGCGATCGGCATTGCCTTCAAATCGGTTAATCTGGTACTGAACTGCCATCAACTGAGAGTCTACTTCATTCACTCGTTGGGCAGCTTGAGCGATCGCAGTTGGATAATGACTCAGTTGCATCATCAAAATAATTTCCCTCTAAAAAATCTTAATAAATAACCCATGAGAGAAATTAAAAATTAAAAATGCAAAATTTTTAATTTTTAATCTCTCTTAACTACGCCACTTCTCTTAGTTGAGATGGCACACTCACCTCTGAAACATTCAGTGATAGCTGTTCCCCATGAGACACCGCCGCTTCCTCTAATACTTGAACTTCGATATTCACACTCACCAAATAATTGCCTGTATCCCCACCAACCGCTTCCGCAATTAATTTAGCAATGTCTGGGCGTTTGGCAGTCAGCGGATCACGTAGAATACACCGATCCCAGTCATGCTTGGCAGTCGGATTGAGGCTGAGAATGTAGTGCTTAATCATAGAACTAATCCTTGAATTAATCTTCCAGAAGGCTGTCACAGAGCCATTTAGCACTTTTTTCAGGCTTCCTGGACGCTATATATATATTATAGTATATTTGTACTATATTGGGTAGATGGGAACTTGCTTTTCCCCTAGGTGCGATCAAAGGAAGTGGGCAATACGGTTTAGATACTGCTTAAAAAACACAGCTAAACAACTGGCTGAAGATAGTTGTTATCGCTCGTCAAATAAGTAAAAAGATAGATATAGCATCTCTATCTTTTGACGCATAAAGTTTATTTAATATGGTTTCCCCGTGGCAAATTCCACTACCCCTAGAGGAACACACAACGAGCCGAGTCGTTGTCTACTTTTACAGTAATAAATTAGGCGTATGGATTCCGATTGTGTTTTTCCCCTTGGTAGAGGCACTGGCGCTTCACCGTAAAGGACTCCTCAACGGGGCGGAATTTTTTGTTTTCCCACCTGATTTAGACCCCTGCAACTGGGGGACTGGTGACTGGGTACTGGGGCGCGAAAGTTATTCGGTGGCTTTCCCCAATCGCCAACCCCGCGCTTGGGCGCATTCACTCTTGACTAATTAGCCTTGCCATCAAAGTGAGATTTCAGTAATTGAGCATCATTTACCCAAATCGCTTGTTGCGGCAAAGGAATGTAAATTTCGGCTTGGTCAAAGGCGTTTTTCAAGCGACGGCGATACTCCCGCGCTACATCCCATTGCTTAAGGGGTTGTGTCTTAATCCACACACGAATCATCAAACCGCGATCGCCAAAAGTATCTACTCCCAAAACTTTAGGCGTTTCCAGAATTTGCTCCTGCCATTGCGGATCTCGATCCATGTCCAATCCCACATCTTCAATCAATTTCAAAGCCTGGTCAATATCGGTTTGGTAGGCGACTGGGATATTTAAGTCGGCGCGTGACCAACGGCTGGAAAGATTGGCAACAATTTTAATTTCGCTGTTGGGAATCGTGATTAAGCGCCCTTCTGCGTCCCGCACCTGAGTCATCCGCAGATTTAGATTTTCTACCAAGCCTCCCACTTCTCCGACTGCAATCACATCGCCCAAAGCGTACTGGTCTTCCAGGATAATCAGAAAGCCGTTAATCGCATCTTTAATTAAACTTTGGGAAGCCAGGGACAGCGCCACACCAATTATACTCGCACCAGCTAGCAAGGGAATAACATCTATTCCCAATATTGTCAGAGTTAATAAAGTACCAACTATGAGCAAAGCAAAGGTAGCAATACTTTTAGTCACACCTGAAACAGTAGAAACTCGTAACTGTAGCCGTTCCGTAGTTTCCGGAGTCAGTAAAGTACTACTGTTGATTAAAGCAGAGGCGAAGCGATCAGTTAAAGCATAGGTAAGACGCACTGTCACATAAGTTAACAGCAGCACAAGACCCACTTGCAAAGGAATTTTCGCGGCTCTGAGAATTGCAACTTGAAGCGCTCGCGTGTAGGAAAATAGACCAAGGATGAAGAAACTGCCACCTCCCCAAATCATTGCTTGCGCTAGCTGAAACAGCCGCCGCTTTGCTTCTTGAATATGTCGATTTTGCTGTCGATTTAGCTGTACCGTAATCGGTTTGGTCGCAGGTGAAGCTGGGGGAATTGGCTGTATTGAATTTCTAGATCGGCATTGCCAGTTATACATCCCCCAACTGATGATAATCATCCCTAGTGCAGTTGCGGCGGCAATTTTACCTTGGTGAATTAAAAACTCAGTTTTTCGCTCTTCTTTCGCCTGTGGTAATTTTTGCAGCAACAATTGCTTAAGTTCTTCAGCCAAACTTTCGGGGTCTTGTTGTCTGATGTTGGCATCCTCTTGTGTTACCGTCATCAGATAATTGCCATTGACGCGAATAATTGGTGAACCGTTTGCAGCGTGGTCGATCTGCACCTTGAGCTTCGCATCAGGCGTTTGAAAGTAGTTTTGGCTAATTGTATCTACAGCTTGTTGGATATTTTCTAAACGTTGTGGAAGATTAGCTCTTGTGTCCGCTATTTGAAATAAACGCCGACCATCCAAATAAATTGAGTCATTGACAATTGTTTTTTCTGAGTCATAAATTCCTAATTCGGGTGATTGCAGATCGGGTAAAAAGGGGATTTGAGCCGTAGCTTTTGAGACATCAAAATTAGTGACAACCATTAAGCAGGCGATCGCTCCGACTGCAATCCAAATTAACTTTTGAAGGCGCTTAGATCGTAGAACCTGCATGGCGTAACTTGGCATAGCCAAAAATTTAAAGCGCACGCTCAATACCTCCTCAAGCAAAACCTAGAGCCATCGTGCAAAATCAATTTGGGTAAATGTACCTGTCTAAAGTTAAATTTTTACAAATCCTTATAATCTAAAAACCTAAATTTTGTATTTTTCATCTAGCCTAAGACAGATGACACAGAAATTGTGAGTATCGGGTACTGGGGACGCTTGGACTGGGAATTGGGTAATGGGTAATCGGAATTGAAGAAGCTCAATTTATGATGCGCGAATAAATAGGATTCTTTCCATGCCCCATGCGAGCGTGCCCCATGCCCAATTTCTTGAGCAAACATAAAGTTAAGACAAAGAAAACGTGAAAAAAGTTGACATTACACCTATCAAACGTCAAGAATAATCCAAAGAACCATTGATTAGCTGCTGAGGATCAAAACAAAATAGCTAGTCATGGAATAATCTATTAAAGTACGTAAAGTATTGCGTAGCTTTTTTACTTTTTTGAGGAAATTTTAATGACCGCAACTTCTCCCCGATTAAAGCACGAGGTTAAAGACCTCGCCCTAGCTCCCTTGGGAAGACAGCGCATTGAATGGGCTGGACGCGAAATGCCAGTATTGCGGCAAATTCGCGATCGCTTTGCCCAAGAGAAACCCTTTGCAGGAATTCGCCTTGCAGCTTGCTGCCATGTAACCACAGAAACAGCGCATTTAGCGATCGCTCTCAAAGCAGGTGGCGCAGATGCCCTGCTGATTGCTAGCAATCCCTTATCAACTCAAGATGACGTAGCCGCGTGTCTCGTCGCCGATTACGAAATTCCCGTCTTTGCCATCAAAGGTGAAGATAACGAAACTTATAACCGCCACGTACAAATAGCTTTAGATCATCGCCCTAACATCATTATTGATGACGGCTCTGATGTAGTTGCTACCCTAATCCAACAACGTCCGCATCAAATCGCTGATTTGATTGGCACCACCGAAGAAACCACAACCGGTATTGTGCGCCTCCGCGCCATGTTCCGTGACGGTGTGCTGACATTCCCGGCGATGAACGTCAACGATGCTGACACCAAGCACTTCTTTGACAACCGCTACGGCACAGGTCAATCAACCCTAGATGGCATTATCCGCGCCACCAATATTCTGCTGGCTGGTAAAACCATTGTCGTTGTTGGTTACGGCTGGTGCGGAAAAGGAACCGCACTGCGCGCACGCGGACTCGGTGCTAACGTGGTTGTCACCGAAATTGACCCGATCAGAGCAATTGAAGCCGTAATGGATGGTTTCCGCGTCCTGCCAATGGCGGAAGCTGCACCCGTTGGCGATTTGTTTATCACAGTCACCGGCAACAAGCACGTCATTCGTAGTGAACATTTCGACGTGATGAAAGATGGCGCAATTGTTTGCAACTCCGGTCACTTTGATATTGAAATTGACCTGAAATCCTTGGGTGAAAAAGCGACAGAAGTTAAAAATGTCCGTCCTTTCACACAAGAGTATCGCCTCAAGAGCGGTAAATCAATTGTAGTTCTCGGTGAAGGACGCTTAATCAACCTCGCCGCGGCTGAAGGACACCCCAGTGCAGTGATGGATATGAGCTTTGCCAACCAAGCTTTAGCTGCCGAATATCTCGTCACCAATAAAGGTAAGCTGCAAGCTGGTTTGCACTCCATTCCCACCGAAGTCGATCAAAACATTGCCAAGTTGAAGTTACAGGCAATGGGAATCGACATTGATACTCTAACCCCAGACCAAAATGAGTACATCAACTCTTGGACTTCTGGAACTTGAGCTAAACCTTAAATAAAGCGTACTGCTCCAATAGTAACGCTTGAGTTATAGCTCAATTATCTAAATATATTTTTGTGGGATAGGTAATTTGCCTATCCTTTTTTATTTGCGGATATAACATTCGTACTTAGGGATTGAGCGCTGAAGCACTCACTACGAATGTTATATCCGTATATTTGCCGAACAACTATGAAAAGTCGATAAACTATTTTTTTTATATTGACGATAAAACAAAAATTATGCCAACTTGTAGAAGTTTCTGCACATAAGGCAAATAAGCTTGAGCAGAGAAAATTTGTTTAATATTCGTAAGTTTAGAGCAAGATAATTAGGAGTTTTATGTCATGAAAATAAAAAAATTACTTGGAACATTTCTGCTATCAAATGTAGCGATCGCTAGTTTGTTATCTACCAACGTTCCCTCAATGGCAGCAAGCGTTAGTGTCAATCATCATACCTCTTCAACTATATTATTAGCTGAAATAAACACCAAGTATGTAAAAGATGCTGATAAAAATTTGGATTCTGCCTTAGAGGCCATGAACAACGCATCTAAGGCTAAAAGTGATGCCGATGCAGCGCACTATTTTGACATTGCTATGGAGCATTTTAAAAATGCCGCCACTGCTTTGAAACAGGCAGGAATGCTTGATGCTGCCAAGAAATTGGAGAATGCCATACAAGCTTTAAACGATGCTATCGAAACTGATTCTGAGAAACAACAAGATAAACTCATTAAACAGGCAACAGATGCTCTGAATCAAGTGGATGATGCTGTTAAAAAAGCTTTGACTTAAAAGTGATAAATAACGATTTAGCAGAACTCATAATTCATAACTGTTTAAATATATAAGGGCAGGTTTAAAACCTGCCCCTATTGCTTGCGGATAATACAACCATCCGAGAATAATCAAATAATATTCAACAAAAATTAATAAATTTCGGCATTATCATATCAATGTAACTATACATAAGTTTAGTAAGCCTAATTCCGTAATTCTTTACCATAAGCTTGTATTACTTTAAAAGTTACAAAAAGAAGGTAGTGCAATGCAGACATCGCCGCTGACACGCTAGATAAACAGATTAATCTAAATTCTCAATCGCTCGCTAAAGATGTGACTACGGTATTGCTCAAAAAAACGAGCATTATCTAGCCCTAGAGCAGCACAATACTTCTTTTGAAACTAGCAAGCTTGAGGAAAACACATCAAATAAAAAAGCAAAGATGACTGAACAAACAACTGAAAACCCCAACTTATACGCTTTATTGATTGGTATTGACTACTATCTACCAGGTCAATTACCGGATGGAAGTTTTTATGCGAGCCTTGGAGGATGTGTACGCGATGTTAAACGGGTGGAGGATTACCTCAAGAAGACGCAGAAGCCGAAGCAAATTTTTAAGCTGACATCTTCTAATATCGGTGCAGTGGAACCACCGGAACCTCAAGACCAATTGCCTACTTACGAAAATATCGTCGCCAAGTTTCACGCCATTACTGAGATAGCGCAAAAAGATGACCAAGTTTATATTCATTATTCTGGTCATGGGGGGCGTGCAAAGACAATCTATCCAGAATTAAAGGGTGTCGGACAACTCGATGAAGCGCTTGTACCGATGGATATTGTCAAAACAAACGAACGCTATCTCCGAGACGTTGAAATTGCAACACTCCTGAAAAAGATGGTGAATAAGGGGTTAATTGTGACAGTGGTGTTCGATAGCTGTCACTCTGGAGGTACTACACGAGGGGATACGGCAATTCGAGGACTGGAAGGAGAGCCAGACACGACATCACGACCTACAGATAGTTTAGTAGCATCCCGTGAGGAATTGATCGAAAACTGGCTTGAGATTACAGGGGGAACAGCTCGCAAAGCTAATGCAGGTGATTGGCTTCCGGAATCGCGAGATTATGTTTTATTGGCAGCTTGTCGCCCTTCGGAGTATGCTTATGAGTCTGTGTTCAATGGTAAGGAGAGTAATGGAGCGCTTACCTACTGGATGCTAGATACTCTAGCTAATCCAAGTCCAGACTTGACATATAAGTCACTTTACGATCGCGTTTACGCCAAAGTCCAAAGTCAATTTCAAACCCAAACACCGATGCTATTTGGCGAGGGTGAACGTCAAGTTTTTGGCAGAAGTTACGCAAACGTACACTATACAGTAAATGTTCTCAACGTAGATACTGCTAGAAATCGGGTGCTATTGGATGCAGGTAGCGCTCAGGGACTCGGTGAAGGTGCAAGGTTTGCCATTTATGCACCAGGTACAACAGATTTTAGCGAGAAAAACAAGCCATTAGCGATCGCACAAGTTACGGCAGATATTACCCCAGCAGATGCTTGGGCAGCAATTGAGCCTGATTCCCTGCGTGGCAAATCTATAGAGCAAGCATCTCCAGCAATCATGCTATCAGCTCCTATCGCACTTGTGCGGCGAGTTCGTTTGTTTGAAAAACAAGACGATAGCACAAATCAACTACCGAAAAATCAGGTATTACCTTCAGAGTTGCTGAAAATTCAAACAGCCGCACTCTCAGCAGTCAAAGCTGCGATTCCGAGAACTGGCAAAGGTTGGGTAGAGTTAGTATCTGAAGGAGAACACTATCAAGTTGCGATTAATACTTCGGGCGAGTATGAAATATGCGATCGCAACGGAACGCCATTTCCTAATTTACGACCAGCGCTGTTAGTAGGCGATCGTGATGCTGCGGAAAACGTAGTCAAGCGCTTAGTTCATCTTACTAAATACCAGGCTGCCCAAGAGCTTGATAATCTTTCAGTTTTAACTAACAAGCTGGTAGTTCAGTTAACTGACAAAGACAAAAAGCCATTAGCTGACCCTACAAAACAAACATTGCAAACTGGAGAAAATGTTTACCTACATATTAAGAATGAGTCTAATCAAGACCTGAATGTTGTCGTCATGGATCTTCAATCAGATTGGGCTATTTCTCAACTTGACATATTAGAAGATGAAGCATCTTTTGTACCTTTTGCTCCCGGACAAGAAGAATTGATTCCCGTAAGTTTCAAACTGCCAGAGGGGTATCAAGAAGGTAAAGACATCTTAAAAGTATTTGCCACAGTTAAACCTGCTAAATTTCGCTGGCTAGAATTACCATCCCTCGACCAACCAATTAAAGCAAGAAAAGCAGCATTCGATGAATACGACGAGAACACACCAAGAGGTGGTGGCGATCCACTTGATAAACTCTTGTCAGCTATTAGTGCCGATCCTGATGAGATACCTCCTACCCGTGAAGCACAAGTTATGAGTTCAAATCGCGGCTGGACGACAAAAACAGTAACAATTACGGTGAAAGCGGGTTAATCCCAAATCGCCCGCCCGCAGGCACCGAAGCCTGGGGCTACAGAAACAAAGCATGCGAAGGCAGGCTACAACATATTAAGTCCGCCTTGTCTACGACACGCACTCGCGTTCGCTGACTTACAGGCTTTTAGCCCACGCAGGTGGGCTTTGTTCGTTTAGCCGCGACTTTAGTCGTCGGGTATTAAAAGATTGAACAACCTCCTCCCAACACTTAAGCTGCACAAAAAATAGGGGCAGGCTGGAAACATACCCCTACTTGTGGTATAATCCGCCCAACTGCGGCGGCTACGAGTCTTAAGCTATCAACTAAATCCACCATGTTTTCTAAAGACAGCGCTTGACGGGCGTCAGAAACAGATTTTTCCGGTTCTGGGTGACACTCGATAATTAACCCATCTGCGCCACAAGCTACCGCAGCTTTTGCCATAGCTGCTACCAATTCCCGTTTTCCGACGGCATGGGAAGGATCGACAATTACGGGTAAGTGAGTAATTTGCTTCAGAGCCGCTACTGCGGCTAAATCCAACACGTTGCGGGTGTAATCATCAAAGCTGCGAATACCTCTTTCGCACAGTACCACATTCGGGTTGCCGTGACTTAAAATATATTCGGCTGCCATGACGAATTCTTCAATTGTCGCCGCTAAACCACGCTTGAGTAATATCGGCTTACCGGCTTGTCCTAAAGCTTTGAGCAAGTCGAAGTTTTGCATGTTGCGGCTACCAACTTGAAGCATATCAGCATGGGTAGCGATCGCTTCAATTTGCGAGATTGACATAACTTCGGTGACAACTGGGATATTGTAATGCGATCGCACAGCTGCCAAAATTTCCAGTCCTTCTTCTCCCATTCCCTGAAAAGCATAGGGTGACGTTCGCGGTTTGTAGACACCGCCACGCAACGCCTGTACGGGTGCAGCAGATAACTTTTGAGCGACTGTTTCCATCTGCTCTAAGTTTTCTACTGTGCAAGGTCCGCCGATAATCACCAGTTCTTTGCCGCCAAAGGCAACTTTTTCTGAGACTTTGACGACTGTTTGCTGGTGAGGATGAGATTGTGAAGCAAGTTTAGCATTAATCACGGGTTCGATTCTCCTTATAACAAAAAAGCCCAGAACCTTTGAGTTCCGGGCGCGTTCGATACATCAGCATGACGCTATTCACCCGGAGCTTGTCCCGCGCCAAAAGTAAAAGCCATAAAACCAGCTACCGAAATGAGTCATCACGCTAAAAATCTCCTAAAAAAACAAAAAACCGCAGAGTTCGCTCTGCGGTTCACCGGGCTGTTTCCATTGGGAAACTTGACTCACCCCCGGTGAACCACCCTAAACCAAAAATAAAAGTAGGAAATACTGCTGAACATCTGCGCGGTGTTTTGTTGCTAAATTTAATTTACAGGTTTATCAAAAAATATAACTGAGGTAATAAGCCTTGTCAAGACCCCCACAAAATAGCAAAAGAGTGAGCCATCATGAATTAAGAGTTATAAGTTATGACTTATAATTGCTACTCTTCACCTCCTCATGGCAGGCACATCTAAAGACTCGACTCCTAACACCGCGCCTCCTCATCTCTACCCTGATTAACTTTTTAGAACCAGTAAGTTTGATTATGCCTAGTTCCAAAATATTAGCCGAGCCATTAAACTATCAAGGAGTTTACTCCTGCCCTGTGTGTCGTGTTGGTAAGATTACGCACATGCATTTAATGGATGCTATGGCTTGTGACTTTTGTCAAGAGATTTTTACTGTCAATTTAGAACAACAGCAACTGAAGATGCCTTCTCGTCAACCACCGCTGATTTGGCGTTGGAATGGCTTTGATTGGACAGAAACCCAATTAGAAGGTGTGGAATTGGGCTGGGGTTATGGGCTAGCAGCAGCTGCTTTTGTACTGTTTCCTACTATTTTGATTGGAATAGTAGCTTACAATTTTCCCCTAGATCCAGATATTCCCTTTACTTGGTTTCCATATATTTGGACTTGCTTAACCTTTTTTTCGCATTTATCAATTATCGTTTGGCTGTTTATTGAGGTTTATCAGATTCCTCTTAGGGCGTATTGGCGAGCTTTGGATCGATGGAGAAATGGGGTAATCGAAACAAGTCCGATTTTCGGCTTGCTTCGTAGACGCGTTCGCCAAGCGTCTCAAACAGAAGCGTCTCAAACAGAAGCGGAGCCTGTTCGTCAGACATCGGAACTTTGGAGGAGATAGGGAGATGGGCAGGCGAAGAATAATTCTACTCCCACAACTGATGTTTAGAGGATTTACGCATTTCGCCGGTTTTGTGTGTTCGCTCCCAAGAAGTCATCGCTTTCGTCTTGAGATTGCTTGCGGCGGACACGAGATAGGGTTACGTTAGTCCTGCTACTATACAGGCATCACAAACCATGAATAATCCACTTGAGCGGCAAAACCAGTTGTTACAATTTTTAAAGAATGCCAGATGATCGCCGCAGTACAACAGAAGTATCAGTAGCTAGTACTATTTCTCATGCACCGAAGAAAATTGTGGCACCCGCTCAGGTAGCATACAAGTATGGCGTAGTTGGGCAGAAAGTTACTGCCGCTCAAGTGAGATATAAAGCCAGTCAAGTTGCCAAAAATCTCAC
This sequence comes from uncultured bacterium, assembly GCA_964245695.1. Lineage (GTDB taxonomy): Bacteria > Cyanobacteriota > Cyanobacteriia > Cyanobacteriales > Nostocaceae > Hassallia. Next base: position 13,496 of record CAXTNZ010000009.1, read on the forward strand.
TAATGGTAGTTAAAAATCGAGAATTATAGCTGGAATTACCCAACAAGACAGAGATTTGATAAGGGATTAACCAGATAAAGGGTTGTGTCACTCATAATTAAGTATATTTTCCACCAAAACGTTTTATGAGCGAGATGGAGCGTTACTATAGAGTCTTGGAATTAGAACCAGGGGCAACACTAGAGGAAGTAAACCAGGCTTACAAAGACTTGGTTTTCGTGTGGCATCCCGATCGCATTCCCTTAGATAATCTCCGCTTACAACAAAAAGCACAAGACAAGCTGAAAGCAATTAATGAAGCTCGTGAACAATTGCGCTCTTTCAAAAGTAAGTATCAAGTTTCACATACCCCAGCGCCTCCTCAACAAAAAAAGTCTCGCCAAACAACCAAGCAACCACCAAAGCAAAACTCAGATTTGAGTGGCAAAGACTACAGTCGGGCAAATTTGAGCAACAAAGATTTATCTGGCAGAAACCTGAGTTACTCTAACTTGAATGGCGCTAATCTCAGCGATACTTTTATGCACAAAGTTAATCTCAGAGGTGCGGATTTATCTGAGGCAAATTTGTTTAGGGCAAATTTACTTTTAGCCGATCTTCGAGAAGCTAATTTGCGGAATGCGAACTTGATTGGAGCGGATCTCAGTGGAGCAGATTTGCGGGGAGCCGACTTTACAGGAGCAAGAATTCGCTCAGGCGATCGCTTGCTTGTGAAACTGATTGGTGCTAATTTGGCTGGGGCAATCATGCCTGATGGCACAATTCATGCCTAAGGAGCGCTTCAAAAGTGAAGCTTTTTTCACCACCAAACTTATGGGAATTGGCACGGTGGGCTGAGCAATTAGCTACCAAATTCTAGTGGAAAACACTGTGGTAGGTTGAAGGAGCGAATCTGATATTGGCAACGAACGGTACAACAATGAGCCGCCTTACCAATCATGCACGAATTTGTGAGCGAGTCATCTGCCAAAATTGTCGTGGAAAAAAAGAGAGAAAAACGAGCAACCATGAGTGCTTGTCTACGCTACAAGTTGTAGATCTCTCACTTTATACCGTTCGCGCAGCGTCTCCCCAAGGGAAGAGCGGTCAGAGAGATTTTGGCAAGTGCGAGGATACTTTTATCCCGCTCCGCGAGTGTTTTCGCGTAGCGTCTCCCCCTGGGAGAAGGTTGCTCGTTTATATAACCTTTATACGTCCCCCAACTAGCTATTAGCCACAGTTCTTAGTTTTGCCATCTCTACGCTTGTATATCCAGAGGTTTACATCACCTTAGTTGCAAATTAAACCAATATGCCATAAGGCATAAAAAGCGATTATTTTCATTTTCTGATGTAAGTTGTATTGTCATTCATGACCTGCAATATGGGAAACTTGGCAATATTCCCTAAAAAACAGATTTAACATGAGTAGCACAATTTCTGATATTACAGTTAAGACCATGAACGGTGAGGATAAGCAACTAAAAGAGTACGCTGGTAAGGTACTCCTAATTGTCAATGTCGCTTCCTACTGCGGTTACACCTCCCAATATGAGGGATTAGAAAAGTTGAACCAGATGTATCGGGAAGCGGGGTTACGTATCCTGGGTTTCCCCTGTAATGATTTTGGCGAGCAGGAACCAGGAAGCAATGAAGAAGTTGTACAATTCTGCACGAGCAACTATGGCGTTACCTTTGAGTTGTTTGATAAAGTTCATGCTAAAGGTTCGCAGCAGCACCCACTTTATGCTCGACTTACCAATGCAGTTGAGCAAACAGGACCTGTTTCTTGGAACTTTGAAAAATTTTTAGTCAATAAGCAAGGTGAGGTAGTTGCTCGATTTAAAAGTAGTGTGAAGCCATATTCACCAGATTTAATTACAACTCTTGAAAGCGAATTAGCAAAATAGTAAATAGTCAAAGGTCATTGGTCATTAGTCATTAGCAAAGCCGAAAATACTAATGACGATGAAAAGCTGTTTCGATGATTTATACCTAAATTATGATAAACATTGCCATCATTGGTTGTGGTTATGTAGGTTATGCGATCGCTCATTATTGGCAACAAAATTCATATGACGTTGTCACCGCCACTACAACCACCCCAGAGCGGATTCCTGAACTTCAATCAGTAGCCCAAAAAGTTGTAGTAGCCTCAGGAAATGACTTAGAAGCTCTACAATCAGCATTGCAAAATCAAGATGTCGTACTGTTGAGTATTGGTGCAAAAGGTGCCAATGTTTACGAAGAAACTTATTTGCACACCGCCAGAAATTTAGTTTCCGTCTTGCGGCAGATTCCGAGTGTACGTCAATTGATATATACAGGAAGTTATTCGGTCTACGGTGACAGAAACGGTGCTTGGGTTTCGGAAGAAACACCTGTTGCACCTGCCAATTCCAATGGAGAAATTCTCAGTCAAACTGAGGATGTGCTGCTATCAGCAGAAAGTGAAAATCTCCGCGTTTGTATCTTACGATTGGGGGGAATTTATGGGTCAGGTAGGGAATTGGTGAAAATATTTAGTCGCGTTCCTGGTACAACCCGTCCCGGTAATGGAGAGGATGTAACTAACTGGATTCACCTTGATGATATCGTTAGTGCGATCGAGTTTGCCCGTCAACACAACTTACAAGGTATTTATAACTTGGTTGATGACGCACATCTTACAAGTCGAGAATTGCTTGACACTTTGTTGACAAAACACAATTTACCTCAAGTTATATGGGATTCTTCCCAGAAAAGTAATCGCCCATATAATGCTAAAGTGTCGAATCAAAAGATAAAAGATGCCGGATATCAATTGATTCATCCACAAATGATTTTTTAGTAGATATTCAATTAAGGCTGGGAACTATGCAACAATTATCTTCAACAACAGCATCTCCCACCCAATTTTACACTTGGGATAATTACCGCTGCGCTTACGAAGTTCATCAGCCAATTAATGCAACCCCTGAAGGTATTCCCCTGCTTTTAATTCATCCTATCGGTGTCGGGTTATCGCGGCAATTTTGGCAGCGATTTTGCCGTGAATGGTATAACTCAGGTCATGGCAATTTAATTTATAATCCTGATTTACTCGGATGCGGTGAAAGTGATAAACCTCATGTGGCTTATACTCCGAGTGATTGGGCAAAGCAGTTGCAACACTTTTTACAAACAGTGGTGCAAAAACCTGTAATTTTAGTGGTCCAAGGTGCTTTATTTCCAGTTGCTATAGAATTAGTTCAAAGAGAAGCACTCTTTATTGCTGGACTTGTACTTTCTGGTCCTCCAGCTTGGGCTGTAATTACGAAACAATCACCAAAATGGCAGCAAAAATTAACTTGGAATTTGTTAGATTCACCTTTTGGTAATCTTTTTTATCGCTATGCGCGACGCAAAGAGTTTTTACGTTCTTTCTCAATTCGCCAACTTTTTGCTGATAGCGATGCTGTTGATCAAGAATGGTTGAATACTTTGGTTGCAGGTGCGTCCAATACTCAAACTCGCCATGCAGTGTTTTCTTTTTTAGCTGGGTTTTGGCGACAAGATTATAGTAAGGCGATCGCCTCCATCAAACAATTAACTTTAGTAGTAGTTGGGGAAACCGCTTCTAGCATCAGTCAAGCAGGTAAAAAAGAATCGCCACAAGAACGCTTGGCTGACTATCTCGCAGTTTTACCTCAAGGTCGAGGAATCAAAATCACTGGACGAAATGTCCCACCATATGAGACTACCGCTGAATTTGTTGAGGCTATCAGTCCATTTATCGATGAAGTTTCTCAAAGCGTGAAAATAGCTTAATTTAATTAAATTTCGCTTTTTAACCTAGTTTTTTTGCAAAACTGGGTTTTTAGCACGCTTGACATGTCATAATCATTATGAGTACGCTTAATTTGAACTGCTATTTAAGGAACCAAATTCATGTTGTCTAATCGCGAAGGACAAAAAGTACCTAACGTCACCTTCCGGACTCGTAAGAACAACGAGTGGGTGAACGTAACGACCGATGAACTGTTTGCTAATAAGACAGTAGTTGTCTTCTCCTTACCAGGTGCTTTTACACCGACTTGTTCATCTACGCATTTACCTGGTTACAACCAAATGGCAAAAGCCTTTAAGGAAAATGGTGTAGATAGCATCGTTTGTATTTCCGTAAATGACACCTTCGTAATGAACGAATGGGCAAAAGACCAAGAGTCAGATAATGTAATATTAATTCCCGATGGTAATGGTGAATTCACTGAAGGCATGGGAATGCTAGTGGATAAAACAGATTTAGGTTTTGGTAAGCGATCGTGGCGCTATTCTATGTTAGTGAAGAATGGCGTGGTGGAAAAGATGTTTATTGAGCCAGACGAGCCAGGAGATCCCTTTAAAGTGTCGGATGCAGAGACAATGCTCAATTACATCAACCCCGGAGCCGCAAAGCCCAAAGCTGTTTCTCTATTTACAAAAGTGGGTTGTCCTTTCTGCGCTCGTGCTAAGGAAATGCTGAACCAGAATGGTATTGATTACGAAGAAATCGTTTTAGGTAAAGATGCTTCCACACGCACTCTAAAGGCGGTTACAGCTGCGACAACAGTTCCCCAGGTATTTATCGATGGTAAATTAATTGGCGGTTCTGAGGCTCTAGAAGCTTACTTGACTGTTAAATAAGCTTCCTACTCTCTTATGAGTAGGGCGTTGTGCGTACCAAGCCCACTAACGCGTGGGCTTCCCTTCAAGACGCTGCGCGAACGCTTGTATAGCCCCACCCTTCGCGGGCGTGTTGGCGCTTTCCTTTCCTTTCCCGCAACCCAGTTGGTTAAAATTTATGCGGTGTTGTCACTCCTCATGTAACAATTTATGAAGGAATATTAATTACATGAATGAGGATTGGTGGAAATGGATGTAAGTCTGATAGTGTCTAACATCTTGAATCCACCTGTATTAGCTTTCTTTTTGGGGATGTTGGCGGTTTTGCTCAAGTCGGATCTGGAAATACCCCCACCTTTACCGAAACTATTTTCACTGTATCTTTTATTTGCGATCGGGTTCAAGGGAGGTGTGGAATTAGTCAAAAGTGGCATCAATCAAGAAGTAATTCTTACGCTTTTTGCCGCAATTTTAATGGCGTGTATTGTCCCGATTTATACATTTTTTATCCTGAGGGTAAAACTTGACGCTTATAATGCGGGAGCGATCGCTGCTACTTATGGTTCCATAAGCGCAGTTACCTTTATTACCGCTGGTTCATTCCTGACTCAACTAGGCATAGTTTTTGATGGCTACATGGTTGCGGCTCTAGCTCTGATGGAATCGCCAGCAATTATTGTCGGTATAGTCCTGGTAAATTTATTCGGCTCGGAACCGGGTAAACGTGAATTTACCTGGTCTGAAGTACTACAAGAAGCTTGTTTGAACAGTTCAGTATTTCTGCTGGTTGGTAGCCTAGTCATGGGTGTACTTACTGGGGAACACGGTTGGGAAAAGTTGAAACCTTTTACCCAAGATATGTTTTACGGTGTCCTCACCTTCTTTTTATTGGATATGGGATTGCTTGCCGCCAAAAGAATAAAAGATTTAGAAAAAACAGGTGCTTTTTTGATTTTATTTGCCATACTTATCCCAATTGTCAATGCCGGAATTGCTTTAGTGGTTGCAAAACTGATTGGTATGTCCCAAGGAGATGCGCTGTTATTTTCCGTGCTGGGTGCAAGCGCTTCTTACATCGCAGTTCCCGCAGCGATGCGGCTAAGTGTTCCTGAGGCAAATCCTAGTCTATATGTTTCGACTGCCTTGGCAGTGACATTTCCATTCAATATTATTGTAGGCATTCCTCTATATTTATACGGCATTAATATGTTTTGGAGATGAGATTATGGAGCCAGTTAAACGGATAGAAATCGTTGTCAATTACGTTGAACTTGCAAAGATTTTAGAAGCTTTAGAACGGGCGGGTGTACCTGGTCATACAGTTATTCGTAACGTTGCCGGCAAAGGTAGAAGAGGAAGCGTCAGTGATGATTTGGCAATGACTATGCTAGACAATGTTTATGTCATCGCTTTCTTTCCCCCCGAAAAAATAGACTTAGTTGCAGCATCTGTCAAACCAATTCTCAATAAATTAGGGGGGACGTGTTTTATTTCCGATGCGGTGGAACTGCAAACAACTAGGTGCGTTGGTAGTGAATCCTGATTCCTAACTGCTGAGTAAGATTAGGGTGGGCAACGCTTACCCTACTCTGAGTAATTAACCCAAATTACTAAGTAGTTAGACATGAATAAATTTTATTATCTGTTCACATCGGTTGCCGAGTTTTGTATGTTCTTTCGGACGAGTATTTGTCGGGAAGAGGATGAAAGTAAATTCGATAAAACTGCCTCAGTATTAAACTTTCGTTCACGTTGAAAATTATTTTTTCATAGCACCCCCTCTTTGAAGCCGAGAGGAAGTTAGGGGGTGGAGTTCTAAGCGCTAAAGTACTTCGCTACTGGGTGAAGTGCAGATAATCGCTGTCGTAGACTGTTCTGGATAAATCTGCTCGCTTTCATGCATATACAGATTAATGCGAAAGTTATAGCAACGCATGACTCAACTGAAGTAACCTAAATTTAGGTTTCAACTACTGGGAGTGGAGATGATGTTGTTGGAATTAAAGCGCATCCAAGTTCCGCCGGGACAAAGAGTGCTGCTGAAAGATGTAACCTGGCAAGAATTGGAAACAATTATAGAAGATTTAGGAGAACACCGTGCAGCCAGAATTGCATACGACATGGGAATACTGGAAATTATGGCACCATTGCCAGAACATGAAGACGATAAAGAAATTATTAGCGATTTAGTTAAAGCGCTTTTGGAAGAACTGGATATTGAGTTTAGATGTCTTGGTTCTACCACTTTCAAAAATCAAGCAATGGCTCAAGGTATAGAACCAGACCAATGTTTTTATATACAAAATGAATCCAAGATTCGCGGAAAGAAGCGACTAGATTTAACAGTAGATCCGCCTCCAGATTTAGCTTTAGAAGTTGATATAACTTCACGCACTCATACTAATATTTATCAAGCATTAAAAGTTCCGGAACTTTGGCGTTTTGAAAAAGGTAAGCTGCAAATTAATATCCTGCAAGATGGAACTTATGTAGAGTCTCAGTCAAGCTTAAATTTTCCCATATTCCCACTAGTTGAAGCGATTCCCCAATACCTTGAGCAAAGTACAACAGCAGGTAGAAATGCAACACTCAAGGCTTTTCGCGTTTGGGTGCGACAACAGATGCAAGAGTCTTGAATTGCCCATAATACAATAACCTCACCCTGCCCTATCGGGCATCCCTCTCCGAATTTGCGGAGAGGGAAAAAGACTACGCGCTAAAGTACTTCGCTACTGGGTGATAGCAAATAATCGCCGTTGTAGACTGTTCTGGATAAATCTGCTCACTTTCATCCATATACAGATTAATCCTGTCAGTTTCCAACAACTCGAGCTGCTTATACTGATCCTGAATATTCGGACAAGCCGGATAGCCAAAACTATACCGCGAACCGCGATACCTCTGCGCCAAAATATCGCGAATATTATCCGGTTCTTCAGCAGCAAAGCCCAACTCACGCCGTATTCGAGCGTGTGTCCACTCAGCCAACGCTTCCGCCACCTGCACCGCCAATCCGTGAAAATACAGATAGTCAGTATACTGATTTGCTGCAAACAACTTCTGAGCAAACTCAGTCGCAACCTCACCCACAGTCACAGCTTGCATCGGAAACACATCAATAATTCCCGACTCCTTCGACGCAAAGAAATCTGCAATACACAACCTCCTCAAAGACTTCTGCCTCGGAAACTCAAAACTAGTTCTTACCTCTGTGTCCTCTGCGTCTCTGCGGTTTGTATCATAAACATACAGCGTATTCCCCTCAGCTTGACAAGGAAAATATCCATAAATTACCTGCGGATGCAACAAATTCTCCGCCACAATTCGCAGCTTCCACTCCTCCAAAACCGGGTAAACCTTCTCATTCAAAAAAGCCTGATATTCCTCCTTAGATTGTTCCTTTGGCTTGCGGAATTGCCATTGTCCTGCAATCAAAGCTTGCAAATCTAAATACGAGAATATCTCCTCAAGTGAAATATCACTTGGTTGTAACAACTTCGTACCCCAAAAAGGTGGTGTCGGACGTTCAATATCCACCGTCACCGCTTCCGAACGTCGTGTATCTACTTCTGTTGGGTGGGTATCTTGCCCGTTTTCTTCTACAGGGCGCTCTTTCCCCGCCCCTACAGCAGGCTTATGTCCATTTTCTTCTACTTCTTCACCCAAAAATCCCTGCAAATTATCCCAATGTCCTTGCGATTTTGCAGGCATTAATTTATCCATAAAATGCAAATCAGAAAATGCATCTTTGCCATAAACGACTTTACCTTTGTAAGTGTTTTGACAATCTTCATGGACAAACTTCGGAGTCAACGCTGCACCACCTAAAATTACGGGGACAGTAATTCCCTTTTCGTTGAAAACCTGCAAATTCTCTTTCATGAAAGCGGTAGATTTCACCAGCAAACCACTCATGGCGATACAATCAGCTTTATGCTTTTCGTAAGCCTCAATGATGTTTTCCACTGGTTGTTTAATTCCTAAGTTAATCACCTTGTAACCGTTATTTGACAAGATGATATCTACTAGGTTTTTACCAATGTCGTGAACGTCGCCTTTTACTGTGGCGATAATAAACGTTCCCTTGGCATTATTGCCTGATTCTGACTTCTCCATAAACGGTTCTAAAAAAGCAACCGCTGCTTTCATAGTTTCCGCTGATTGTAATACGAAAGGTAGCTGCATTTGCCCGGAACCGAACAACTCACCGACAACTTTCATTCCATCGAGCAAAAAGACGTTTATAATCTCTAAGGGGGGATGGTTCTCTAAAGCTTTTTGGAGATGTTCTTCTAGACCGATGCGTTCGCCGTCGATGATGTGACGCTTCAAACGTTCTTCGATGGGGAGACTTTCATCTAAAGAGCGATCGCGTTTCGTTGTCACTCCTTCAAATAATGTTGTCAGTTCTCCCAAGGGGTCATAAACGCAGACATCACCCTCAAACCTCCGCTGATCATAAATCAACTGAAGGCAAACTTCTTGATGGCGTTGTTCAATCTTCGATAGTGGTAAAATCTTGTTAGGACTAACAATCGCCGCATCCATTCCCGCTGCGATCGCTTCATGCAAAAACATCGAGTTCAGCACTACCCGCGCTGCTGGGTTTAAACCGAAGGAAATATTCGATACACCCAAAATTACATGACTTCCCGGCAATTCTTGGCGAATGCGCCGAATCGCTTCAATCGTGCCTTTACCGTTTTCCCGGTCTTCTTCAATCCCCGTGGAAATAGGTAAAGCCAAAGTATCAAAAAATATCTCTGTCGCCGGAATGCCGAATTCTACAGCTTGACGATAAGCACGTTGAGCAATTTGGAATTTTTTCTCAGCAGTTCTCGCCATTCCATCTTCATCGATAGTGCCAATGACTACACCAGCACCATACTTCTTCGCCAACTCCAACACCTTCAAAAAGCGCGGTTCCCCGTCTTCGTAGTTGGTAGAATTGAGCAAACACTTACCACCGGCAACCTTTAAACCCGCCTCCATTTTTTCCCATTCGGTGGAGTCAAGCATCAAAGGCAGCGTAACATTATTAACAATGCGCGAAACCAGTTCGTGCATATCTCGTTCGCCATTACGTCCCACATAATCGACGTTGACATCGAGAATGTGTGCACCTTCTTTTACCTGACTTCTCGCCATTGAAACGAGTCCATCCCAGTCTTCCGCGTTGAGCAAATCGCGGCACTTTTTGGAACCGCTGGCGTTGAGACGTTCGCCGACAATCAAGAACGAGTTATCTTGATCGTAGGGTTGCGTGCTGTAAATTGATGCTGCTGCTGGTTCAAGTTCCGGATGTCTAACTTTTGGCTTCAGTTCTTTAGCAATTTCTGCCATTTGTTGAATGTGTTCTGGACGTGTCCCACAGCAACCCCCAATCACTTGGACACCCAAATCTTCAACAAAGTGCATCAACGACATCCGTAATTCCATCGGTGTCAAGCGGTAGTGTGCTTGACCGCCCACATTCTCCGGTAAACCCGCGTTGGGAATACAGGAAACGATAAAAGGCGAATGTTCCGAGAGATATTTGATGTGTGGTTTCATCAAGTCTGGACCGGTAGCGCAGTTCAGACCGAGAATGTCAATTTTATACGGTTCCAAAATGGTGACGACGGCGTTAATTTCCGTCCCGACCAACATTGTCCCCATACTTTCCATTGTCACCGACACCATCACCGGACGGCGATCGCCTTTTTTGGCAAAAACTTCTTCAATTGCATTCAGCGCGGCTTTGATTTGCAGCACATCTTGACAAGTTTCCACGATAAATAAATCCACACCACCATCCCAAAGCCCTTCTGCTTGTTCGGCAAAAGAGGCTTTCATCGTGTCAAAGTCAATATGTCCTAAGGTAGGTAACTTCGTTGTCGGTCCCATCGAACCGGCGACAAATCGCGGTTTCTCTGGGGTGGAGAATTCATCTGCGACACGCTTCGCCAGTTCTGCGGCTGTTTTAGTCAGATAGTATGCTTGGTCTGCAAGGTCGTATTCAGCTAGTACAATTGAGGCACTACCAAAAGTGTCAGTCTCGATGACATCTGCACCAGCAGCAAGAAAATCGCGGTGAACCTTAGCGACAGCTTCGGGTTTGGTGTGGACGAGATATTCGTTGCAACCTTCGTACTGAGGACCACCGAAATCCTCAGCGGTAAGATTTTGCGTTTGCAAATTCGTTCCCATTGCGCCATCGAAGACTATAACCGGGCGCGAGGGACTTTGCAAGCGTTCTAGAAACAGATGAGTCATATTTTCCTAGAATAATTTACATTAGTCGAGTGATACTCCACTTAATTTAATATTTTCCTCAATTTCTAGCGCTTCGGAAGTATTTGTTCAAAACAAGTATGTATAAAGATTGTCTGAATTAGGTCTAATACCATTTCTACGTAAAAATACTGTTGATATCAATTATATATTTTTACTCTAATAATCATCTATTACTGGTATCCTAGTCACCTATTTTTCATTAAAATTAAGATATTAAGATTATTTTCATTAGTTATTAAAGTATAAAAAAATGAACTCTAAGGACTGGGCGACCAGAGTAATGCTAATTTCTCTGATATTCGTCGCTCTGATTGTGGCGTTGCTTTTTGGCAGAGCCAGACAACTACAAAATAATACATCAAATCCGGCGATCGCTGCCTGGAGTCAATATCCAAACGCACAAATGCGATCAACGAAAAAGCCAAGCAGCGCTCAAAATCTTCCCAAATCTCTGTTCAAAACCACTGCGACTTTTGCCAGCTATAGACCTAAATATGAGATTGCTTGGGCAGATCCAAGCAATTATGGACAGCGTTATACCAAAGATGTTAATAACATAAAAGTCAATAATCTACCGATTATAGTACTTCATGAAACTTCTAATTCTGCCTCGAGTGCAATTAATTTTTTTCAAACACCACATAGCGACGAAAATGTTCAAGCTAGTTACCACGCCATAATAAAGTTAGATGGGACAGTTATTTATACAGTCCCACCAGATAAACGTGCCTTTGGTGCAGCGAATTCAGTGTTTGATAGTGCTAACGGTTCAGAAACTGTGAAAACTAATTTGAATTTGCTACCATCTGTGAATAATTTTGCTTATCACGTCTCTTTGGAAACGCCAATAGACGGTTGGACTGACACAGAACCAATTCATAGCGGTTACACTGAAGCTCAATATTATTCTTTGGCTTGGTTAATCGCTCAAAGTGATGTCCCAGACGATCGCATTACCACCCACCGCGCTGTAGATCGTTCCGGAACAAGAATCGACCCCAGAAGTTTTGATTTCCAGAAGTTTCTCAACGCGCTTCATGACTTTCGTCAAGTAAGTGATGTTAACAAGATAAACTAACAACACGCGACAATACTAAGTCGTACAGAATTAATTACACAACGTCATTACAAACCAGATGCATTCGCGATACTCTTGCAGAGTCGCTGCGCGATCGCTTCCGGACGAGTTATAACTCAACAATAAATCGTGAATAATAACTCAAAAACTAAGAACGCAATAATGAAGTAAGAAAGCTAAAATTAAAGCCTAGCTTGCTGCTCAAAGCAATTTTATACTTAATATATAAGGACAAAATGACCGCAATTACTATCAACTTTAATAATGTCCTCAAACTTAGCGACGATCAATTTTATCAACTGTGTCGTGATAATCCCGATGTCAAATTTGAACGTAATGCTTTTGGAGAACTAATTATAATGCCACCAACTGGGGGAGAAACAGGAAAACGTAATGCCAAACTAACTGCACGATTTGTCCTGTGGAACGAACAAACTCAATTGGGTGAAGTATTCGACTCCTCCACCTGTTTTAAACTCCCCAATGGTCCGGATCGCTCCCCCGATGTATCTTGGATAAAACTAGAGCGATGGAATGCACTTACATCAGAACAACGCGAAAAGTTTCCTCCTATCGCTCCCGATTTTGTGTTGGAGTTAATGTCCCCATCCGATAGTAAGAGCGTTGTTCAAGCCAAAATGCAAGAGTATATGAATGCAGGTGTAAAATTAAGTTGGCTAATTGATAGAAAAACTCGCTGTGTTGAAATTTATAGACAAGGGCAACCAAAAGAAGTATTAGAGTTTCCCACAAGCTTATCTGGAGAAGATATATTACCTGGTTTTGTCTTAGATTTACTTTTTGTATGGGGTTAATGTTTTCCAAAACTATAAATTGTTTGCGTCTTCAGTTGTTCACAACAAATTGACGAAGGTAAAGTACCAGGAGGAAAGGTTTGCCGATCGCATTGCACTTGCAAATGACTCAGCGGATCAATTCCTGGAGAAATCAGAAATTCAAACTTCTCTATATAAGGCAAAGTGGCTAACTTGTCAAGAATTTGACCGATCGCCTGGACGTAAGGATGACTGTTTTGCTTATACCAATCAGGTGCAGCCAGTTGCGCTTGATCGAAACCCAAATGTACAGTTAAAGATGGTTTGTCAAATAAAGCGATCGCTAACGGACGCGCTTCTTCCTGCAACAATAAATCATGACTTTTCGCTAAATGTCGCAGTTTCTCTAAGCGTTCATAACGTTCTGTAACTGCTTCTGGGTCATCTTGCCAATGAATCGCTACCGTTACCAGATAAGTCTGCAACAACATATGATCCAGCTTTTTCGCCTTTGTTGCCAGATAATAAGAATTGTAATCGTTTGCCTCAATCAGCAACGGTACGCGATCCACAACTTCCAACCCGTAACCCTTGACTCCGGCAATTTTCCGGGGATTATTGGTGATTAGGCGAATTTTGTGTACGCCTAAATCCATGAGCATTTGCGCTCCCATACCATAATCTCGCAAATCGGCAGGAAATCCCAAACGCTCGTTTGCCTCGACTGTATCCAGTCCCATATCCTGGAAGCTGTAAGCCTTCAACTTATTAATCAAGCCGATGCCCCGCCCTTCTTGTCGCAGGTATACTACAACACCTTTACCCGCCTGCTCAATCATTTTCAGAGCGGCTTGCAGTTGCAATTGGCAATCACACCGCAGAGAACCCAAAGCGTCACCTGTCAAGCATTCTGAATGCATTCGCACCATTACAGGCTCATCTTTAAAGGTAGCTGGGTCGCCTTTGACAATCGCTACGTGTTCCGTATTATCCAGTGTGTGTCGGTAGCCATAAATTTCAAATTGACCGTATTGGCTTGGTAATTTGGTCACGACATCGCGATACACCAAGCGATCGTGTTTGAGGCGATAACTGATTAAATCGGCAATACTAATAATTTTCAGCTTGTGATGTTGAGCATACTCAAATAACTGAGGCAATCGTGCCATTGAGCCATCGGGGTTTTGAATTTCACAAATTACCCCGGCTGGATACAGCCCAGATAATCGAGCTAAATCAACAGCAGCTTCAGTATGTCCGGCGCGTTTGAGTACACCGCCTTCCTTTGCGCGAATCGGGAAAATATGACCGGGGCGGCGTAAATCTGAAGGCTGTGCACCTGGGTTTAGCGTCACTTGAATAGTACGGGCGCGGTCTTCGGCGGAAATGCCAGTACTGACACCTAAATGAGGACCAGCATCAATGCTGACAGTGAAAGCAGTTTGATTAGTGTCTGTAATATTGCTCACCATCAATGGTAAGTCAAGTTCATCTAGGCGATCGCCAGTCATCGCCAGACAAATCAGCCCTCGTGCTTCCACCGCCATAAAATTAATCATGTCTGGGGTAGCAAATTGGGCGGCGCAAATCAAATCGCCTTCATTTTCTCGATTTTCGTCATCCACTACCACGATGACGCGACCCGCTTTCAGGTCTGCTAAAGCGGCATCAATCAAGTCAAATTCAAAGGCTGGGGATGTGGTCTTAGGCTGCGACACAGAATATTTCCAACGACCAAACGTAAATTTTTTTTAACAAATGCTTCTTTTTCGATTGTACATCCTTTAACTAGCTGTGGAAGTACAGTCTTGTTGATTCGATAACATGATTGCAATAGGGACCTGCGGCAGCGCGAAGGTTATTCCCGGAAGAACGCGTTCTTCCGCGCTTTGGCGTAAGTCATGAAAATCTCAGTTGCTAAAATCTGGTTTTGGTAATGAAAATACAGCCACATTTAAAAAACAAGAAGCCGCCAGTGGAGGGATACTGGTGAAGGTTGAAATTGCGACTAATATTGTCGCAACTCAACATGTGTTCCAAAGCGTTTTTCGATTTTAGTTCATAATCGCGATCGCGCACATCTAACCAGACGCGAGTGGTCGCGTTTAGTTGATGATAGTTAGATAGCCAATAACGAATTAACCATTACTTGGATAAGGATTTCATATCATGGGCAATTTTAGACGCGTACCCGTTGGCATTGTAGGCGCGTCAGGCTACGGCGGAGTGCAGTTAGTACGACTACTGATGGATCATCCTGAAGTAGAAGTTGTTTATTTAGGCGGCGAGAGTAGCGCCGGAAAACCGTTTGGCGAACTTTACCCTCATCTAGCTCATGCAGTTAATCTACCAGTAGAGGAGGTAGATCCAGAAATAATAGCTAACCGCACGGAAGTGGTGTTTCTCTCTCTACCAAATGGTCTGGCTTGCCAAATCGCACCCAAACTGTTGGAAAAAGAATGTAAGGTACTGGATCTGAGTGCAGACTATCGCTTCAGTGACTTGACAACTTACACAACTTGGTATGGCAAGCAGAGAACCGATAGCGCCACCGCCGCCACAGCGGTTTATGGCTTACCAGAATTGTATCGCTCGCGCATTGCCGAAGCGCAGCTAATTGGCTGTGCCGGTTGCTATCCCACCGCCAGCCTCCTAGCACTTTCGCCACTTTTGAAGCAAGGCTTAATCGTGCCAGAAACCGCCATTATCGATGCCAAGTCTGGCACCTCTGGCGGCGGACGGCAAGCGAAAATCAACTTATTGCTAGCCGAGGCTGACAACTCCCTAGGGGCATACGGTGTCGCCCGTCACCGCCATACCCCGGAAATTGAGCAGATTTGCAGTGACTTGGCAGGACATGAAGTCATGATTCAATTTACACCCCACCTTATCCCAATGGTGCGCGGGATTTTGGCAACTGTATATGCAACACTTCGCGATCCCGGCTTAGTGAGAGATGACTTAATTACTATTTATAAAGCCTTTTACCGCAACTCTCCTTGGGTGAGAATTTGCGAGAGTGGCGATTATCCTCAAACCAAATGGGCTTGCGGCAGTAATATGAGTTATATCGGTTTAGAAGTTGACCCGCGCACCGGTCGCGTCATTGTTATGTCAGCAATTGATAACTTAATTAAAGGTCAGGCGGGTCAAGCAATTCAGTGTATGAACATTATGATGGGCTGGGATGAAACCTTGGGATTACCGAAGTTTGGATTTTATCCGTAATAGGGGATAAGGGGAGATGGGGCTACCACGTACACAAATCTCGCTCAAAACCTCACCCTCGCTTTTTGCGTAGCAAAAATCTTTCCCTCTCCGAACTCGCGGAGAGGGATGCCCGACAGGGCAGGGTGAGGTTCCGAACGCGAGTGCGTCTCGCATCAGAAGGAATTTTGAGTCATTCGATGACTTGTGTGTACACCGTAGCCGGAGTTCCCACAGGGATGCCCGACAGGGCAGGGTACGGGAAGTCAAAAGTCAAAAGTCAAAAAAAATGAGGTATCCAAAGCAGCCTTTACTCGTCATTGACAAAGTAGAAATTTATCGCGCCTTACAGCCACCAGAAGTGTTGAATAATCCAACAAGTTTATCAGGAGAAGATGTTTTACCTGGGTTGGTTTTAGATTTACAAGTTGTGTTTAGTTAGCTGCTTTGAAATACCTACGGATATTGTCCTTGACTCATCAATACTTGTCGTTCAAGCACGCGATTGGGAACATTAAACCGAAGTAATCTAGCAGTTGCTTGACCAATTTGAGTTTTCCCTTCAATTTTCGCATTTTCAATATAAAAATGTTCATCCCAAACCTGACGACGGGGATTAAACAACAAGACAATTTCTTTGGTAACTTGGTCTATTGTAGCGAAATCAGAACCTTTATGACGGTTACAAGATAAACATGAAAGTGCCAAATTATCCGCAGTAGTTTCACCGCCATGTTTGACAGCAATAATATGGTCTATTTCATGGGTATATATGGAAAAGTCCTGATGAATCAGGCAGTATTCACAGCAATTTCAAGCTCTTTTTCTGACAAGCTTACGCAGTTCATCAGAAATATAGTCAGATGTCATGTTTACTCATCGCACGTCGAAGCTCGTGCCTTTAATAAAATCATCATATCTTCTAATTGCTCGTAAACATCTAACTCAGCTAACTCCATTGGACTTAGTGTTGCAGAGCGGTTTTTTTCTAATAACTCTGACAACCGCGTTTGAGCTATTGGTGAAACTTTAAAAGCAATAATTTCTTCTGGTGTTGGACGCTTAATTAAAAAATCAAGAACTTCTTGATAAACTGCGGGAATATCTGTAGAGTCTGTTTTAGCTGTTGACTGAGAATTTGTTGGTAAATTAGCAATGTCTAACAATCGCCAAAGCAATTCGGGTAAACGATTTTGCAGAGGTTTCAAACGTGATAGTAGTTCATCAGGAATGTGAATCGTTAATTCTGCCATTGCCGCTTTTGCACTATATCGAGTGTGCTTTTAGTGCCAATTATAGACCACGTTTCCCTGACTCGCTCACAATTCTCGCTTTACCCCACCCCTACTTTTAACTTGTACTATATATACCCAGTTGATAACTGCTATAAAATGACTCGACAAGCAAGAAACTTACAAAGCGGATTTTCCTACCACGTTACAACGCGCTGCAATAACCGCGAATTCAACCTAGCGCGGCGGCAATGCCGGGAAGTCTTCTTATATGCACTTCAAAAAAGGTTTGGACAAATATAACTTCAAACTTTATGCGTTGTGCATCATGAGCAATCATGTCCATTACCTGATAGAACCCGCACAGCCAGAAGATTTGCCTAAAATCATACATTTTCTCAACTGGTATACTGCCATGTGCTTCAACCGGATGCTCAATCGTACAGGGCACTTCTGGGAACAACGGTATTACTGTGATGGGTTTCCGCCCACCGATACACAACGAGGATTAAATACCCTTCGTTATATTCACGGCAATCCCAAAGCCGCCCAAATGCGACGCAGTTTTTTCTACGATTTCAGCAACTACGGCAGTTATGACCAATTGACGAATGATGGCTTAACTCAATGGCATCCGGCTTTTCTAGGACTGGGAAAAACATTGGATGAATGCGCCAAAAAGTACCGGGGCTTTTGTCAACGACATAAACCGAAAGCAAAACCAGCCTGCAAGTCAAACTGGGGAAGTAAGCTGCTGGCTGGTCATAAAATTAGCCGGAATAAAGGTAAGCACAAATCCTCACCTGGTCAACTGACACTTTGGGAGCAGTGCCAGGTATTGGGTCGTCCGGAACTTGAGTTGTGGTAGATAAGTTTATCCAAGCTAATAATAGAGCGTTTGACGGAAGTTGGATTAATGAGGTATAATCCTACCTCAAAAGCCTACACATCAATACCCAAAGCTCTCAGCCTCGGAAGATCTGCGTCCGTATACACCGGCTCCGGATCTACCTGACCATATAGCCGAGCCCCTCCGAGACTACCCTCAACTCTCACATATTCATCTTCTTCATGAGCCCCTCCTGTTACTAGTACCAACTCTTCCTCCGACAACTCTTCCATTGCTATTGGGATACGTTCGTCTTGGCTTTTGGCTGTTTCTTTGTGGTTTCTGGCGGCTTGCATCTTCAATTACCTTAAATGTACTAGTAAATATACTAGCGAAGAAATTTCGTCTTAGTACTGGCGAATAGATAGATTTAGGCGAAATTAAGTAAAGTACTGGCGAATAGATAGACAATAGGGGCATCCCGAACAAGCTTGGAGGAGGATGTTAGCGGAGGCTCCGCCTCCACGACAGTAAGACTTGCCCAGGCAGAGCCTCTGGAAATACATTCCCAGCCTCTAGGCTGGGAACGAGGCAGCCCCTACGGGGAATTCAAAATTCAAAAATCAAAAGTCAAAAGCAAGAGTCTTTTTTTCATTTGTTACCTTCACTTTTGACTTACTCGGCAGCGGTACTGGCTCCCCCTGCTCTCTACTTCGGTCCTAATCCCACAGCACCGGCATAAACGGCGCGATCGCCGAGTTCATCCTCAATTCGCAGTAAACGGTTGTATTTTGCTACCCGTTCGCTGCGACAGAGGGAACCGGTTTTGATTTGACCGGCACGAGTTGCCACAGCTAAATCGGCAATAGTCGTATCTTCAGTTTCACCGGAACGGTGGCTGATAACTGAGCGGAAACCGTTACGAGTTGCCAAATCAATCGTTTCCAAAGTTTCTGTCAGCGAACCAATTTGATTAAGTTTAATCAAAATAGCGTTAGCGGATTTTTGCTCAATGCCTTTTTGTAAGCGTGTGGCGTTAGTTACAAACAAATCATCACCTACCAATTGAGTACGCGAACCGATTTTCTGCGTCAGTAATTGCCAATTTTGCCAATCTTCCTCGTGCAAGCCATCCTCAATCGACACAATCGGGTATTGGTCAACCAATTGTCCTAAATAATCAACAAATTCAGCCGGGGAATGAGGTTTACCGTCATAGACATATTGTCCTTCTTTGTAAAACTCACTCGCCGCAACATCCAACGCCAATGCGACTTGTTCCCCAGGCTTATAGCCAGCTTTCTCAATCGCTGCAACCAGCAATTCCAACGCCACCTGATTTGACTCAAGATTCGGGGCAAAACCGCCTTCATCCCCCACGCCAGTCAGTAGACCTTTATCATCCAACACTTTGCTGAGGGTGGCAAAAACCTCCGCACCCCAGCGCAAAGCTTCTTTAAAAGAAGACGCGCCAATCGGGACAATCATAAACTCTTGAAAATCCACGTTGTTTGACGCGTGTGCCCCGCCGTTAATCACATTCATCAACGGCACTGGCAACAAATTTGCCAAAGGTCCACCTAAATAGCGATATAGGGGAAGTCCCAGAGATTCCGCACCAGCTTTAGCAGCTGCGAGGGAAACCGCCAAAATCGCATTCGCCCCCAAATTGGATTTGTTAGCCGAACCATCTAAGGCAATCATCGTTCGGTCTAGCAGTTCCTGGTTGAGGGCATCCATATTAATTAACTTCGGGGCAAGTGCCTCTTTGACGTTTTGCACCGCCTTAAGTACCCCTTTACCCCCATAACGACTTTTTTCATTATCCCGCAGTTCGTGCGCCTCAAAAGTGCCTGTAGACGCACCACTAGGAACCTGTGCCAGTCCTACAGCACCATTTACCAAATGTACTTCAGCTTCAATTGTCGGTCTGCCCCGCGAGTCGAGAATTTCACGAGCAGCGATCGCTTCAATGGCAGTATCTATGTTAATCATCTGTATGAGTGTCCTTTGTCATTTGTCAAGAGTCATTGGTCATTTGCCCTGTTTATGGCGACTAACGACCGGGGAATTGCAAACAGACGCTTTGGTTGACCCGACGATCTAGCATAGGCGTTTCCGGGACTTTGTATGCTGAGATTTAACAACATTTCCAGAGATTTGGTCAATGTGTTGCGTGCAAAATTGGCGATCGGGCATTAGCGATCGGATAGATACAGGCTGGAAAATCACTCTTTCTCGGAAAAAATCCCAGCCCGCAAATTTTTCCCTCTTCCTGTTTCCGTGTCAAAATTCAGAGTAATCAAACATACTTATAAATCTGATGATAGGTAAAATCCTGGATGGGCGTTACGAAATTATCGGCAAACTAGGAGAAGGTGCTTTTGGTACTACTTACCTAGCTATTGATAGAAAGTTGCCCGATAAAGACCAGTGTGTTGTCAAGCACTTCTCACCCAAGGCGACAGACCCAAATACTTTGTACCATGCCAGAAGGCTGTTTGAGACTGAAGCTAAAGTTCTCAACCGTTTAGGTAATCATGACCGAATTCCGCGTTTGTTGGCGCATTTTGAAGAAGACCAAAAGTTTTATTTAGTTGAGGAGTTTGTTGCTGGATATGACTTGAGTCGGGAAATCAATCCAAACAACCAGTGGAGTCAGGAAAAGGTAATTTCCCTATTACAGGATATCTTACAATCCTTAGAGTTTGTCCATCAGAATAATGTCATCCACCGGGATATTAAGCCCTCGAATTTAATGCGGCGACAACAAGATGGTAAAATTTTCCTGATTGATTTTGGAGCAGTCAAACAAATTAGTTCTCAGGCGGTGAATTCTCAAGGACAAATGGCATCGACAGTTGTAATTGGTACACCTGGCTATATACCCAGCGAACAAAGTCAAGGTCAGCCCAGGTTATGCAGTGATATCTATGCTGTCGGAATTATTGCCATCCAAGCCCTTACTGGTTTAGCAGCCAACCAACTACCAAAAGATAATCGTAGTGAAATTATCTGGCACAACCTAGCACAGGTTAACCAACAGTTCGCAGAAATTATCGACAAAATGGTCAAGTATGACTTTCGCCAAAGATATCAGTCGGCGGCAGAAGTGTTGCAAGCCCTGCAAAATTTGACTCCAGCTAATCCTCCTGCAAAGCCAATTTGGTGGAAGGCTGTCATTGGTTTAGGAATCGCCACCGCCGCTACTGTTATCGCCTTTTTATTCATCTTAATACCGCGTCATAATAATCTGGAAATTTATAACAATACCGTTTATGGTATCAGCATCAAATATCCCCAAC
The DNA here is from genome assembly GCA_964245695.1 of uncultured bacterium. Taxonomy (GTDB): domain Bacteria; phylum Cyanobacteriota; class Cyanobacteriia; order Cyanobacteriales; family Nostocaceae; genus Hassallia. The sequence goes on from CAXTNZ010000009.1 coordinate 34,800, forward strand.
AATGGCAAAAAGCTGTAACTCCAGACCGCATCACTGGTAATCTGGTTAAATTTATGTCACCAGAAGAAGGTAAGGCAGATAATTATCCTGAAAATCTCAATTTAATTGTTCAAGATTTACCAGAAACCAGCAGAGAACTAGAACAATTTACTAAGTTTTATCTGGATGTAGTTAAATCTTCTCCTGATGCCAAAATTCTTGAAGAAGGCAAAACTCAATTGGCAAACAGACCCGCATATCAAGTTATTTACACTCTCAAAGAGGATGGAATTAATATTAAACGCCTTCAAGTTTGGACTGTCAAAGATAATCGAGCATATGTCATTACTTATACAGCAGATATCGCTAAATATTCTGAATATTTTTCCACCGTACAAACAATGATTAATTCATTTCAAATCAATTAGTGAACACAGAATTCCCAAAAGATAGACACTCAATTATACAAACTTGCTCGTACTGCTAAAAAGCAGTTATTTGCTGCTTAAATGACTTACTCAGCTATCAGTTAAGAGATAAGTACATCGGCAAAATTAAACGTAAAATACTTTCTTGATTCGTAGTGAGGGCTGAAGCCCTCAGAACCAAGATTTTGAGGACTAAAGTCCTCACTACAAAGGGACATTTATTTATGCCCCTCTACTTAACTGTTAATTGAAAAACCATTACACCCCTAAAAACAGAGTTTCTCCCTCAAAGCGTTTGATGCTAAATTAAGTTATTCTACTGGTTTATACTTAAATCAATATCTTAAATAAATCTTTACATTACCTAAATAATACAATTGTCATTTTGTGGTAAATAGATAATATCTATACTTTGCTCTCATCAAATTTAGTGAGAATTACCAACGATGAAACCCCAGTTATTTTTGCATGTGCTGACGGCTGGTATGATTGCTCTGGGCGGTATTGCTACCATTAGTCCTCCCAGTTTTGCTCAATCTAAAACTTACTTTTGTGAAAGCGATAATGGTGTATGGACTACATTTGCCAAAAACTATAACAACCAGAAAATTCCTGTTATTCGCTGGGTTAAGACTTTAGGGAACTATACTCCAGCAGCAAGGTGTCAAGAAGTATCTTCCAGATTTCAGAGTGCTTATGAAAAAGGCATCTTGAATTACCTCACAACCGGAATTTCTGGGAGTCAAGCAGTCATATGTGCGGCTAGTCAATACGGCGGACCTTGTAGTCAATTACTATTCACACTCAAATCGCCTCGCGACGCAAGTTCAGTACTGCAAAACCTTGTAGAAATAGGTTATAAAGCTCGCGGACCAGTTCTGCAATCGGAAGATGCTTCTTCTCAGATATACATCGACATGAGTATGTTAGTGAACGAAAAAGCACCACAGAGAGAAAACTAATCCCCAGCCTGGTATATAGCGGGGTGCTGGTTAACCATGTTTTTATAAACATTTGCAAGCGGTAAAAGCAACATGAGACAAAAATTAATGTATAATCGCTCACTGGCTCTGATTGCCTGGATGGGCACATTGTTGATGTTGCCTATACAAGCTGTTGATTTGAGCATTTTTACCCCCAGAGTTTCTGCTCAACAGCCAACTCCCCAGCTATCGGAAGAACAACTCAAACGGCTGGCTCAATCAATTACCGTCAAGGTTATATCTGGGGAGAGTGGTGGCTCTGGGATTTTACTGAGGAAAGATGGTCAAGTTTATACAATTATTACTAATCAGCACGTTTTAGAATCAGGGAAACCGACTCAAATCCAGACAGAAGATGGAAAAAGACACCCAGCCAATTTGGTGAAGTCCGTCAACTTTCAGGGTAAAGATTTGGCTCTGTTACAGTTCCGTGCTAATGCGAACTATGCTGTAGCCCCCCTGGGAAATTTAGCAACGGTGGCAGTAAATGAACCAATATATGCTGCTGGATTTCCGTTTGCAGCTAAGCCGTCTCAGGCTCAGGGGTTTGTCTTTAAAACAGGACAAGTTTTGCTAGTACCAGAGCGAGCTTTTAAAGAAGGATACCAGATAGGATACAGCAATCAAATTGAAAAGGGTATGAGCGGGGGTCCGATACTGAATCGTCGCGGGCAAGTAATTGGTATCAATGGTATCCATGCCTATCCCTTGTGGGGCAACCCTTATGTGTATGAAGATGGTTCCCGACCGACTGAAGCTTTGCTGGATTTAATGAGCCGTTATAGTTGGGGAATTCCGATTCAGACATTTGCTCGCTTGGCTCCTCAATATACTTCCAAAGAGTCCTTGCCAGCAGCTAACACACCTTCTACCCCAATCCCACCGATCGCCAACGAGGTCAACAACATAGCCCAAGAAATTACGGTACTAATAGATGTACCAACTATGCCTAAGTGTAGTGGGTCGGGAGTGATTGTTGCCAAACAGGGAAACACTTACAGCGTTTTAACTGCGGAACACGTTGTGCGCGGTTCGCAAAAATGCGATCGCTCGGTGTTAGAGGTAGTAACTCATGATGGCAAGCGATATTCAGTCAGGGTGAATGATAGCAGCGTAAAAAGCTTGCCAGAGACAGATTTGGCAGTCTTGCAGTTTACTAGCGACCAAAATTACCGCGTGGCGACCCTGGCAAACTACAACATAGTCAAAAGCAGTGGGTTCATTTTTGTTTCTGGGTGGCAAGGGTCAAGAACAACAAGCGGAGAATCAAAACATCAGTTTACAGCTGGAACTGTGGCATCAAAACAAATTGGGTCTTTTTTTGCGAAGGACTCTTTGTCTTTGACTTATGGGTATGGATTACTTTATACCAATCTTACGGAGCAAGGAATGAGTGGCGGACCGGTTTTAGATATACGCGGGCGCGTCATTGGCATACATGGAAGATCGGAAGTAGAAGAAATTACAGATAAAGCTGGTCAGCCTCGTTTGATAACACTGGGTTTTAGTTGGGGTGTCCCCATCAGCAACTTTTTGCCTTGGGCGCAGCAGGTCGGTATGGCTTCTATGTTGAGAGTAGAGAATTCTGCACCACCACTACTGACTGCACAAGAGTCAAATTCAATTTTGGGAGCTTTACTTAAGGCAGAAAAACCCAAAAACAACGCCGATGCCATTGATTGGCTGAATTATGGCTGGCAAGTGGCGCGAAACTCACCAGACGAATTTCTCAATCAAAATGAAAGAAACGAGGCAATTAGAGCTATTGACCAAGCAATTCAACTTAGACCGAATTTTTATCAAGCTTGGTATCTACGCGGTTTCGTGCAGTTGACTCGTGAAGAAAATCAAGAAGCCCTGAAGTCCTTTGATAAAGCCGCACAAATTCAGCCTAAATTTGCTCCCGCTTGGCGCTTTCGTGGCTTGACGCTTCTTAACTTGCAACGATTTCCAGAAGCGCTAGAATCCTTTGACCAAGTAGCAAAACTAGACCCCAACGATTTTAGCGTTCAGACATTTCGCAGCATAATTTTATTGAGAGCGAAGCGTTTCCCAGAAGCGCTAGAAGTCTCAAACCGAGTGGTGACAAAGAATCCTGGTTCTTGGGCATACTTTGCTCGCGGTGCAGCACGTATTGGCGTGGGAGACTCAAAAGGAGCGCTGGCTGATTTAAATGAAGCAATTCGCTTGAATCCAGAATATATCGAAAGTACCGCTTACTACCTTCGGGGTTTACTCCGCGCTGCACAGGGAGATTCAAAGGGAGCGCTAGCTGATTCCAATGAAGCTGTGCGTCTTGACCCTAAAGATGCTGACGCTATAAAAGCTCGTGGGGGAGTCCGCTTTCAACAGCAAGACTACAAAGGGGCGAT
>CAXTNZ010000009.1:38661-47583 GCA_964245695.1 uncultured bacterium
CAACAGCAAGACTACAAAGGGGCGATCGCCGATTTAAACGAAGCAATTCGTCTTGCGCCTCAAGATGCTGATGCTTACTACAACCGGGGAAAAGCTCGCATTCAAGTGAAAAACAATCAAGGAGCGCGTCAGGACTTTCAAAAAGCCGCAGACCTTTATAAGCAACAAGGTAAGGCGGATGATTACCAAAAGGTGATAGCACAAATTAGAGAGCTTCGACAGTAGTCAATAGACTTGTCGGAAAACTCGAAAAAATTTCGTCCAGACGCGAAGAACATCGTGTCTGGACTTCGCTTTGTTGGTTTTCTTTTCTTCTTTGCGTCTTTGCGCCTTTGCGTGAGACACAATAATATTTATGCCAGAAGTCCAATTGCCATCCAACCAAGCAAACACAGAGGATTAATATGCGCTTACTACACACAATGCTACGCGTAGGCAACCTTGAAGAGTCCTTGAAGTTTTACTGTGATGTCCTGGGAATGAAGTTACTGCGGCGAAAAGATTATCCAGGCGGAGAATTTACCCTCGCTTTTGTCGGCTACGGTGATGAGTCAGACAATACAGTGCTAGAACTAACTTACAACTGGGGTGTGGAAAAATACGACTTAGGTAATGCTTACGGTCACATTGCCTTAGGAGTCGATGATATTTACTCTACCTGCGACCAAATCAAAAATTCTGGCGCTAAAGTAGTCCGGGAACCAGGACCGATGAAACATGGTTCTACGGTAATTGCTTTTGTCGAAGATCCAGATGGGTACAAAGTAGAACTTATTCAACTGGGTACTCAAGGTTCAGCGACTAAACAGGAATCACAAGAAAAACTTGTGACTCAGTAATTCTGTTGAAAAAATATAAGTGAGATTGAGTGTGAAGCAATGCCTAGGGCAAAGAATTTATTCTCAAAATTTGTTGGCTGCGGGTTTAGTCGGTTACGAATCTTGTTGGCGTAAAAACCTAACCCCCCAGCCTTCTTCCCTTGTAGGGAAGGGAAAGCAAATTATCCCCTCTCCTAGTAGGAGAGGGGTAGGGGAGAGGTTTGTCAGCAACAGACCGATTCATTGGATTGCGGCGTTAGGTATCCTCACCAGCGTCCTCCAGATATGCTTGCCATCAAAGGCAAATTCTCTGTCGCCTCAAGCACAGCCAAACAATAAAACTGCTGACTCAACACAAACGGAACTTCCGGAATTATCTGTTGTTTTTTACCCAGAAGTAGATACAATCCAGAAAGCGGAATTTTCACTTCTTCGTGTAGGGACACAGGAAAAACTCTCTGCGTCTTCTGCCGAATCTTCAATTCCCAATCAAGACTCAGAGTTATCAGTAGCAAATGCTGCTAATCTGGAGACGGATGCTGAGTCATTAACTCAACAGACTTCGGTTTCTCAACTGTCTGATGTCCAACCTACAGACTGGGCTTATCAGGCATTGCGATCGCTTATGGAACGTTATAATGTCATCTCTGGCTTTGCGGATGGCACTTTCAAAGGCAATCGTCCTCTCAGCCGTTATGAATTTGCCGCAGGTCTGGCAGCTACTTTAGATAAAGTTGAGGGCTTGATTGCCACAGCGATCGGCGATGAGTACATCCAAGAAGACATCATCACCTTACGGCGGTTGCAAAAAGAATATCGTTCTGCTTTGGATGATTTACAAAAACGGGTTAACACCACAAGCGATCGCACCGCTTTTCTCCAAGCACATCAATTCTCTACCACTACCAAGCTCAATGGTCAATTAATTTTTGCTCCGACCACTGGTAGTGATGCCCATAGTACCATAATCGCCCGCTCGCGGTTAAATCTCAACACCAGCTTTAACAAAAAGGATTTACTCGTCAGTCAGTTAGAATCTGGTAACAATGGCGGTGATGCGATTGGTTTAGCGCAAAAGGAAAATAGCAATCGTCTGGCAAACAGCGGTTTTATCGGCAATTTTGGGGGACTTGACTACAACGAAAGAGACCAAAAACTCAATCTCAGACGTTTATACTACTCTTTCCGCCCCTCTGAAGATTTAGCTGTTACCGTTGGGGCAAAAATGTCCCCACGGGATTTTATTGATCGTAACAGGTATGCTAACAACGAAGCAATTGATTTTAGTTCCAGCTTTTTTATCAATAATCCCCTAATTGTCCAAAATCAAATTGATCGAGATGGTGGTGCAGGTGCGGCGATCGCTTGGAAGGCTAAAGGTAGTAAAATCAGCGTGCGATCACTTTACATCGCCGCCAACGCCAATAATTCCGGTAGGGGCGGGGAAACCCAGGCTTCAAACGGCGGTTTATTTGGCGATCCACATCAAGCGAGTGTAGAAGTAGAATACTCGCCCAACTCGCGCTTTGCATTCCGACTGCAATATACGAATGCGGAAATTAACAACACTGATATTAATGCCTTTGGTGTCAATGCCGAATATACCTTCAACCGCAACCTAGGAATTTTTACTCGCTTGGGAGTCGGTAATTACCAAGGATTCAACACCGCCATCAACCAAAATATAGATTTGCATCCTTTAAGTTGGGCGATTGGTGTAGGTGTGCGTAACTTTGTTCTTCCCGGAACTACTATTGGTGTAGCCGTTGGTCAGCCTTTCATCGCTGACAATTTTGGCAATGCTACTCAAACCAACTTTGAGGCATTTTACAACCTACAGCTAAGCGACAATATTAGTGTTACCCCTATACTATCCCTAGTGAGCAACCCCAATAACGATAGTTCCAACGGCACCATCTGGCAAAGCACACTCAGAACGGTATTTTCGTTTTAGATTAGTTAATAGAAGGCAAAGTTAGAAGTTACAGTAACTCCTAAGTGCCTAATTCCCCAGCATAAAAAATTGCCACCGCTTTCTCCACGCGGATACACGCGGATGATGTGAGCGATAATTATTTGGAGAAATTCCCCCTCTCCCATTTTTGTACGGGTGGGGAAAAGAGCGCCCCTACGTTGTCCTTCCCTAATCTAAAATTAAAAATCCCCAAGCGAAAATTTTAAAGATGCAGCCTACAGATCCAAATAAATTTACTGATAAAGCCTGGGAAGCGATCGTTAAATCTCAGGATGTAGTCCGTGCTTATCAACAACAGCAATTAGATGTTGAACATTTAATTATTGCTTTATTAGAAGAATCCACTGGACTAGCAACACGCATCCTCGCCCGCTGTGATGTTGATCCGTTGCGCTTGCAACAGCAAGTCGAAGCATTTACTCAACGTCAGCCGAAAGTTGGCAAAAACGAGCAGCTTTACCTCGGTCGCAATTTAGATATAATGCTAGACCAAGCCGAAGAAGCGAGAGTGAGGATGAAAGATTCCTTCATCTCCGTGGAACACTTACTCCTGGCTTTTGCTGAGGATGATCGCATCGGAAGGAAGATGTCCAAAGCTTTTAATTTGGACACCTCCAAGCTAGAGGCTACGATCAAAAGCATTCGCGGTAGCCAAAAAGTAACCGATCAAGCCCCAGAATCTCGTTACGAAGCTTTGCAAAAGTTCGGCAGAGACTTGACAGAACAAGCAAAAGCTGGTAGGTTAGACCCGGTAATCGGGCGGGATGACGAAATCCGCCGCGTAATTCAGGTATTGTCGCGCCGCAGCAAGAATAATCCGGTATTGATTGGTGAACCTGGGGTAGGTAAAACAGCGATCGCCGAAGCTTTAGCACAGCGCATGGTTAACGGTGACGTTCCGGAATCTTTGAAAAACCGTCAACTCATCTCCCTGGATATGGGTAGCTTAATTGCTGGGGCAAAATACCGAGGTGAATTTGAAGACCGTTTGAAATCAGTACTACGAGAAGTTACTGAATCCAACGGTCAAATTGTTTTATTTATTGACGAACTGCACACCGTTGTTGGTACTGGTTCCAACCAACAAGGGGCGATGGATGCGGGGAATTTGCTCAAACCGATGTTGGCGCGGGGAGAATTGCGTTGTATTGGCGCGACTACCTTAGATGAATACCGCAAATATATCGAAAAAGACGCGGCATTAGAAAGGCGCTTTCAGCAAGTATTTGTCGATCAGCCGAGTGTGGAAAATACCATTTCCATTTTGCGCGGTTTGAAAGAACGTTATGAAGTGCATCATAATGTTAAGATTTCTGATTCGGCGTTAGTCGCTGCGGCTACTTTGTCAGCAAGATATATAAGCGATCGCTTTTTGCCAGATAAAGCGATCGACTTAGTAGATGAAGCCGCAGCGCAGTTGAAAATGGAAATTACCTCCAAACCTGCGGAATTGGAAATTATTGACCGTCGCCTGATGCAGCTAGAGATGGAAAAGCTGTCCTTGGCGGGAGAAGAGAAAGGCACGGCGCAAACCAAAGAGCGTTTGCAGCGAATTGAGCAAGAAATCGCCAATTTAACCGAAAAACAGCAGGAATTTAACGAGCAATGGCAAGGCGAAAAGCAGCTATTAGAAGCTATCAGCGCCTTGAAGAAACAAGAAGAAGCACTGCGGGTACAAATTGAGCAAGCAGAACGAAACTATGACCTCAATAAAGCAGCCAAGTTAAAATATGACGATTTGGAGCGAGTACAGCGCGACTTGGAAGTTAAAGAAGCGCAACTTTTGGAAACTCAAAACCAAGGTACTACCCTGCTGCGGGAACAAGTCACCGAAGCTGATATTGCGGAAATCGTCGCTAAATGGACAGGAATTCCCGTAAATCGCCTCTTGGAATCAGAACGGCAAAAATTACTGCAACTAGAAAGCCATTTGCACCAACGAGTTATTGGACAAGAGGAAGCTGTAGAAGCGGTATCAGCAGCAATTCGTCGCGCCCGTGCGGGGATGAAAGACCCAGGTCGCCCGATTGGTTCATTTTTGTTCATGGGACCGACGGGTGTGGGGAAAACGGAACTTGCGCGTGCGTTAGCGCAGTTTCTCTTTGATTCCGATGACGCATTAGTGCGGCTGGATATGTCCGAGTATATGGAGAAACACTCAGTTTCCCGCTTAGTGGGAGCGCCTCCCGGATATGTAGGCTACGAAGAAGGCGGTCAACTTTCGGAAGCGATTCGCCGCCGTCCTTACTCGGTGGTGCTTCTGGATGAAGTGGAAAAAGCGCATCCAGACGTATTTAACATTTTGTTGCAGGTGTTGGATGACGGGAGAATTACGGATTCACAGGGAAGAACAGTTGATTTTAGAAACACCGTAATTGTCATGACGAGTAACATCGGTAGCGAACATATCCTAGATATGTCTGAAGATGATTCTAAATATGACATGATGCAAAAGCGGGTAACAGAAGCTTTGCGATCGCACTTTCGCCCTGAATTTCTCAACCGCGTCGATGACATTATTCTCTTCCACACCCTCAGTCGCGCAGAAATGCGGCATATCGTCCGCATTCAACTCAAGCGCGTAGAAAATCTCTTAGCAGATCAGAAAATCTCTTTGGAGATATCGCAGCCTGCGTGCGATCGCTTAGTAGAAAGCGGCTACGATCCAGTTTACGGCGCACGCCCGATCAAACGCGCAATTCAGCGAGAAGTAGAAAACCCCATCGCCACCAAGTTGTTGGAGAATACCTTTATTTCTGGCGACACAATTTTAATTGACAAGGGGGATAACGGACTTACCTTTAGTAAAAAAGTGACAATTAAAGTGTCAGTACCACAAGCAACCGTAAACTCACTCAAGTCATTACCGGAAGCTTGAAAAATCAAGACGGGCGATCGCCCCTTGGGCGGCTCCCCTTGCGAGCATCGCCTGTTTTGATGTCGTTACCAAGTTGCTTGCTGCCTGGTAACGACACCAGGTAGGGAAATCCGAATTGCTGCTTGGGGGCAAACAATGCTTTAAAAGCGTGCGATCGCTTGACTTTAACCATTAAAATCCTGAATGATAAGGTTTCTCCATTGCCCCATCCTTGGGCAACTTCTAACCCTTGCTTACAGCAATTATCATGTATTTAGACCACACTTTTGTTCCTTTATTTCTTCCTTTGCGCCTTTGCGCCTTTGCGTGAGATAAAAATAATGTGGTTCAAATAAGCTGAAAATCGCTGTAACTAAGGGTGATTAAGTAAGGAGAAATCTCGCTTCAGTTATTATTCAGATACTTGTACTGAACATTAGGAATCATGCTGGAACAAGGCACTATCAGTATTCATACTGAGAATATTTTCCCGATTATCAAAAAGTCCCTCTACTCCGACCACCAAATCTTCTTGCGGGAACTGGTATCCAACGCTGTAGATGCCATCCAAAAGCTGAAAATGGTATCTCGTGCTGGGGAATATTCAGGTGACATCGGCGAACCGGAAATTGAACTCGCCATTGACAAAAACAACAAGACCCTCTCCATCACCGACAACGGTATTGGGATGACCGCCGATGAGGTGAAAAAATACATCACCCAGGTAGCATTCTCTAGTGCTGAAGAATTTATTCAGAAGTACCAAGGCAAATCAGACCAACCGATTATTGGTCACTTTGGTTTGGGCTTCTACTCCTCCTTCATGGTGGCGCAAAAAGTCGAAATCGATACCCTCTCTTACAAAGAAGGCGCGCAAGCAGTTCACTGGAGTTGTGATGGTTCCCCAGAGTTCACCTTGGAAGACTCACCTCGCACTACTCGCGGCACAACCATTACTCTCACTTTGCAAGAGGAAGAACAAGAGTATTTAGACGTTGCACGAATTAAGAATCTTGTCAAGACCTACTGCGACTTTATGCCAGTACCCATCAAACTTGAGGGTGAGGTATTAAACAAGCAAAAGGCAACGTGGCGGGAGTCTTCCAGTAGCTTGAGTAACGAAGATTATTTAGAGTTTTACCGCTACCTGTATCCTTATCAGGAAGAACCGCTGTTGTGGGTGCATCTGAATACAGATTATCCGTTTATCATCAACGGGATTTTGTATTTTCCGAAGATGAAGCCGGATGTCGATGTCACAAAAGGGCAGATAAAGCTATTTTGCAACCAAGTTTTTGTCAGCGACAATTGTGAAGAAATTATCCCGCAATTTCTAGTTCCCATGCGGGGTGTGATTGATAGCACCGATATTCCCCTAAACGTGTCGCGGAGTGCCTTGCAAACCGATCGCACCGTGCGGAAAATAGGCGATTATATAGCTAAGAAAGTAGGCGATCGCCTCAAAGAACTTTACCGCGACAACCGCGAACAATATATCAGCATCTGGAAAGACCTCGGCACCTTCGTTAAATTTGGCGTTCTCAACGACGAGAAATTCAAAAAACAAGTCGAAGACATCATCATCTTCCGCACCACCGCCAAGCTAGCAGAAAAAGCCGCTTCCGAGACCCCAGAGGTACAGGTACAATCCGAGGAAGGAGACGCTTGGAAAGATGTCACATCTCAAACGGCTGATTCCACTTCCCAGTCTCCATACACAACCCTCAAAGAATATTTAGAACGGAACAAAGAACGCCACGAAAACCGCGTTTTCTACTGCACCGATGCAGCAACGCAAGCTACCTACGTAGAATTGCACAAAAACCAGGGCTTAGAAGTCCTGTTTATGGACTCTTTCATCGATACCCACTTTATCAACTTCCTAGAGCAAGAATACAAGGATGTTAAATTTACGCGGGTAGACTCCGACTTAGATAATACCCTGCTGGATAAAGACAAAGCAGGGGAAATTGTTGACCCCGCGACCAACAAAACTCGCAGTGAAGTCGTCAAAGAACTCTTTGAGAAAGCACTCAAAAAACCCAGACTCAACATTCGCACCGAAGCTTTGAAATCCGACGATCCGCAAGGAACACCACCAGCGATGGTGCTACTACCAGAGATTTTGCGCCGACTGCGGGAAATGAACGCCATGATGCAGCAGCAAAACGCAGAGTTTCCCGAAGACCACATTTTGCTCGTGAATACCGCTCACCCGCTGATTCAAAATCTGGCGAACCTCAACCAAGGCAGTATAATTCAAGGTGATGGTCAGTCGCCTACAGGTCAGTTGGTTAACATGATTTGCCAACACGTATACGATTTGGCGCTGATGTCTCAGAAAGGATTTGACGCTGAAGGAATGAAATCCTTTGTCGAGCGCTCAAATGAAGTTCTCACCAAGCTGACAGAACAAGCCGCAAAGTAGAAAAATTTCACCCCCAACCCCTATTAGCAAGCTGAGAGGGGTTATTGCATCCTAACTCAGCAAGAGTTTAATACAATAAGAGATTGTGTTGAAGATAAATAGGATATTCTGAGTATGTCTCGTCGCTGTGAATTAACTGGTAAAAAGGCAAATAACGCCTTTGCAATTTCCCACTCCCACCGTCGTACCAAGCGGCTTCAGCACGCCAACCTGCAAACCAAGCGCGTTTGGTGGTCTCAAGGAAACCGTTGGGTGAAACTGAAGTTGTCAACCAAAGCCATCAAAACCCTAGAAACCAAAGGGTTGCAAGCAATGGCAAACGAAGCTGGGATTAACCTGAATCATTACTAAGAATCGTGGATTTATTGAACTGTAGATTCCATAGGGTGCGTTAGCTTTCTTGGTAACGCAGCGTTGGTTAATTTGGAGTACTACAGCAAGCGTGCGATCGCTTGATTGCGGGCGCCATCGCGTCATCGCGCATCTTATTAGACTGACTGGACGGAAAAATATTTTCCACTAAAGCCTCCCCTAAATCGGGAGGCTTTTAAGTACCTAATATTAATTTTTCACCCACTGATATGTTTTTTATAACAGATGGGTAATATAAGCTTACTTTCCTCTCCAACAGCTTCAGAAAGTTACCTGTTGCTGAAATACTTTTAGCAAAACTAATGTTAAATTATGGCGCTATTATCATTTGTCGGCTATGAATTAAATAATTTAGATAAAATCCTTATTTTTCCGAATAATTACCAAAAATATACATTAATAAATAGATTTTTTTGTGCTACTTCCGCATTGACAGCGGTTGGCAGTTGATTAGACGGGGTAGGGGCAAAAG
>CAXTNZ010000010.1:0-4419 GCA_964245695.1 uncultured bacterium
AACTTCTCCTACCCCCGTTTGTGGAACCCCCAACTGTTGACTAGTTCCATGCAAACACAGCACAAGGAAGGCTCGAAAACTCGCTTTGAGAAAACCTCTCCAGGGGAGTTAGAATCAATTAGCCGCCTGCGACGCCTAGATTTAAACGGTTTGTGTCACACCTTACGCGCTGGTACAGACTACCTTCGTGGAAGTCATACATCTCCGCGTCCGATTCATCCCACATTAGCGCGAGTCATTTCTGTGCGAGAGGCTGCACGCTTGCACTCATTTCCCGACTGGTTTAGATTTCATCAAACCAAGTGGCACGGTTTTCGCCAAGTAGGGAATGCAGTTCCGCCATTTTTAGCACAAGCTATAGGTGAAAAAATCATTGGGGCTTTGTGCGTTGTGCCTTCTTCGCCACAACAGCCTCTGCAATTGGGAGATACGCAATTATTAAGGTTGACACCGTCTCAGGCTAAAGATAATTTTAAATTTTGAATTGTTTAAGTCCAAGCCCGGAAAAATGTACTATCTTCCCAAATAGCGGCAGTACGTTGCTCTATTGCTGCCAGTTCTTTGTTATTAAGGATCTGAAAAGCCCGCGCTACCTTGACATTTTCTTCTAATTGTGCTAATGTCTCAGCGGCAATCACACAGCACTGAACTCCAGGCTGAGATAAACTATATCCCAAAGCTTGCTGCATACCTGCCAAACCACCTGGCTTGAACAAGCGACCGTAAGCAGGTACTTTCATCGCAATCACAGCCACATTTTGTTGCTTCGCTACTGGTAAAACTACGGGAAGAAATGGGCGCGGATGATGTTTGTCTGCCGCATTGACAGGAATCAGCGTTGTGTGGAAGGGATAGCGACGCAGCCCTTCGGCGATTACTTTCGGGTCATGGTGTCCGGTAATACCAGCAAAGCGGACGATTTTTTGCTGCATCGCTTCTTCTACAGCTTTAATTGCGCCAGATTTACTAAAGATGGTGTCGAGTTCTTGGGCAAAAGAAACGTGATGTAGCTGCCATAAGTTAAGATAATCTGTGTTGAGACGTTTAAGCGATCGCTCTAATTCTCGCCACGCACCATCGCGGTCTCTTTTGTCAGTCTTACTTGCTAAAAACAGCTTTGAGCGATGGGGTGGTAGGACTTTTCCCAAATAATCTTCACTTGGTCCATAACTTGAGGCAGTGTCAAAATAACGGATGCCTAATTGCAGCGCTTTTTCAATAATTGCTACAGCATCACGTTCTCTTCCTTCCCAGGATAGCGGCGTTTGACCCGCTCCACCCAAGCCGAAGATAGGCACTTTTACTTGTGTGCGTCCCAGCACTCGTTCTGGCATTGTCGCTGGTGGTGTAGCAGTGTTGGTAGCATTTTGTTGCAAGGTAGTAGCTCCCACAATACCACCAGCGACAGCAACACTGGTAATTAAGAAGTTGCGCCGTGTGCTTTTTTCCGTCATAATTAATTTGCTTTTGGAGTGAAATCGCTTCTCTTTTAGTATGTTAGCTACAGAGAAGTAATTTGAGACAGCAAAACTACTGTTAGTCCAGGAACACCTTGAAAGCGCTGGTCATTAGTCACAAAGGTGGAACATTGAGTCAACAATGCTGTTGCTGCATGGATAGCATCCGGTAATTTGATATTAACGCTAGCACGAAGTCGAGCAGCTTCAATTAATACATCACGGTTGACAGGAATTACTGTCAAATTTTGTGAGCTAGTGATAAGCTGTTTGTATGTCGTTTGTTTAGCTAAGTCCTGATTTTGGAACGGTTTAACTAATGCTTCAGCTAGTGATAGCTCACTGGTTACAGCACTTAAATTACCCTGATCAATACTTTGAAATAGCTGGGTTAAATCGTCGATGGACGCTGGATATCCTTCTAAGGCATAGATCCAGATATTGGTATCAAGATAAACTCGGTTGCCTTGAATAGCATCTAGGATTCCCATGCATCTCGTTCTTGACTAATAAACTTATCAACGTCTTCTGGTGTAGCAAAACTGCCTTTTGCGCTGCCAATAAAGCTGGTTAAAGACCTTTTAGACTCATCGGTGGGTGATATAAGTACTATAATCTCGACAGTTGCCCCAGTTGGAAGTTCTGGAGAACAAATTTGTACTACACCACCAGGTTTTACTATCGCTTTTTGTCTGAGTCCCTTAAGCATGATTTTTCATCCTGATTAATCTAGGAATACCGTCTTGCACAAGAATAACTGAGAACAAGAGCGATCGCACTTGTTTTTCTCGCTGAGGTAAGGAGCGATCGCCTCTACATTTCCCTGTTTAGCAAGTTCCAAAAGATTTAGTTGTGTCATAACCAGTACAAGTGGAAACCGGAAAATTAATCTTCCACTTTCAGGATTCCCTGTTTAAAGATGCGATTAACACTATCTGTATTTTTCCTAAAATACAGTATTGTTTACGTATAGGAATCCTATTTAATTTTTCAACAAGACTGCGAAATAATACGGTAGAGTACACAAGTCTAATGGGCAACAATGATAAATCCGCATTTACAAACTGGTACACGGACCAGGGTAAGCGCATCTTGTCAATAAGCTTATACCAGTGTCAATAAACCCTCAAATAGTCGCAATAATACTTGCTTATTGATAATATTTTAGGCGAGCGCTTTGATCCTTAGGAAACAAACGAAACGAAAAACTGTGGTTATTCGTTCATTCATAAACCAAGCTTTTTGTCAAGACTAATTTAGATGCGCTTACCCTGGTACACGGACAGTGGAAGTATCCTGCAAACAGTCAACAGACGGAACAGCACTTCATGCGATCGCTCCAGAATAATATGGAAGTAGAAAGATGTTATGACCACGATATCACCAATGACAATCGACAATTTCACCGTTCGACCAATGAAGAGATCGGAATTAGATTTGGTAATTGATTGGGCAGCCGTTGAAGGCTGGAATCCAGGAACTTATGATGCTGAATGTTTTTACCAAGCTGATCAATGCGGTTTTTTCGTGGGGGAGTTGAACAATGAACTTGTGGCAAGTATTTCCGCTGTTGCTTACTCTAAGCACTTTGCCGTTATTGGCTTTTATATTGTCAAACCGCAGTATCGTGGGCGGGGTTTTGGCATGAAAATGTGGAGGGCAGCAATGGCATATCTTGGTACTGAGCGTAACATTGGCTTAGATGGAGAGATTGCTCAACAGGAGAACTACCAGAAATCAGGTTTTCAAATCACCTACCATCATATTCGTTATGAGGCTGTAGGCGGCGGCGTTGCGCCGGACGGCATTGTAGAACTCAAAACTGTGCCTTTTGAGAAGTTAGTTGCTTATAATCAAGAGCTTTTTCCGGCTGAGCGCAAGCAGTTCCTACGACTTTGGATAAATCAACCAAACAGTGCTGCCTTAGGGGTTGTTAGAAATGGGGATGTTGTTGGTTATGGAGTCATCCGCCAAAGCCACACAGGTTTCCGGATTGGACCGTTGAATGCTGACGATGAACAGATTGCCGAGCAACTCTTACTCGGCTTGCTTGCTTTTGGTTCTGATACTCCGGTGTTTCTTGATGTGCCAGATGCTAATCCAGAAGCGATTAAGTTGGCTCAACGTTACGGGATGAAGCCAGTCTCTCAAACCGTTAGGATGTACAATCAAGAAATTCCTAACTTGCCTATAAATCGTGTATTTGCTGTGACAAGCTTAGAAGTTGGTTAGGTAAGTATCATTCGCCAATCAGTCATCTTTTCTAAGGGTTGGTGACAGATTGTAATAGGTCTGTGATGCGCCACGAAAACCCTGACACATAAGCGATAGCAATTTTGTCAGGGGTATGATTTTGAAAAATTCAAAATTGACAGTCCTAGAAAAACCAGCTATATCGACACCGACTACTTCCACATGGCGACTGCGAGATGTCAACACCACGCCCGTGCGATCGCCATTCGGAGCAGTTCCCATAGAAAGCGGTTGCCGCGATGCTCCCTCTGGGAATGTCACAGTTTGTAAATGCTGACTTATCATTGTTTCCTCAAAGACCTGTACACCTCGCCGTATTGTCTTGTAGTTTTGTTCAAAAATCTGCGGAGGATTCCTATATATTAATTTAAAATTATTAAGTCCGCTTGCGCGGACTTTGTTTGTGTAGCCGCGACTTCAGTCGTCAGGCACTTTTACTTACCACCAGTAGCGCTTTGCTTTGCAAAATCCAAATAAACCTGATACTGTGTAACTTTTTGCTGAGACAAAGCATAATCAGGACTTGAAGATGGTACAGAATTCATCAAAAATATTGCTTCTTTCCACATATTCTCAACCATCTTCCATTCATCTTGAGATTCTGCAATTCTAGCTAATTTTGCTGCACTTTTACCTTTGCTAAGTCCTTTTTCAAAAGTATCATCCTCAATAGATTTAGCATTAACTGGTGTAGTTTCCGAAGACACTG
>CAXTNZ010000010.1:4429-47365 GCA_964245695.1 uncultured bacterium
CTGATAATCTAATTTGCTCTGCTAAATTCGCAGTCTGTCTAACTTCTGGTAATTTAGAAAACAAATATATCCATACAGCCAATAAGGGAATAAAAATAATTGTGAATATTTTTTTCGGTGATTTTCCCTGCTTAGCAAGAAAGCCCAAGAAAGTTTGTTTTTTGGCGGGTGATGCTTCAGTTGTTTGCATCTGGGTTGAAATTGTTTCCTCCCCCATGCTGTCAGGAGCAATTTGAGAAGATGTATGCAAGTTGGGGTTTTCTACTGGACTATCGACAGAATCACCATAAACTAAGCGACACTTAAATAAATACTCAATCTGGTAAATTACAGCCGCATTAATGAGCCAGACGATCGCAAAGATTGTTTGTATATTTTTGTCAATTAAACTGTAGTCAGTGATGATTTTCTCATATGTGAGATTGAATAAAGGTAGGAAAGGCGTACAAAATAACGTTGCTGATAAGGTTGACAGGACAAATACAAGCCAGCTATACAAACTTTCCCGCCAACTAATTAGCCCAGGAAAAAACCCTTGAAATTTGCTTATCTTTTCTCCGGGAATTGCGGAAATAAAGCGATTAAGTAACAAGTGATGCAAAAAGGCGATCGCCGGAATTGGTAGTATAAGTAACAATATCAGCCAGACAGTAAATTGTTCTGGTCTGTTTGACCATTTAGCTAGATTCAGCAATAATTCACTATTGCGTCTAATAATATTGACAAATATAGTCATCAGCACAGATAGCATTAAAGCACTTAACCAGGAAATAGGATAAGGAAACCATATAGGTAATCCAGACTTTTTCATCTCACATATCCTCCGCTTCACTTAAATTAATGGTTAGGTAAACTCAGGCGATGCGATCGCAGTTTAAGCTTTAGACATCGCCGTTTCCACAAGATTCAGCTGTATGAGAACAAATTAGAAATCTCATATGAACGATTAAATAATACCTCTCGCCCAACAACCAATCAATCGCAGCTTTCTTTAAAATTGCAAAAAATCGCCATATCCCATCATCCCACTCACAAGTCATGGGAGTGCCACAATTGAGAAAGATAGGTTTGACTATAATGACACCTTCACCTACATACACCCGACAGCCTTGGGCTGAAACTTATAGTGAAATAATTGATGTTCGTTCCCCTAGCGAATTTGCGGAAGATCATATCCCCAAAGCAATCAATTTACCAGTGCTGAATGATGACGAACGAGCTGAAGTTGGAACGATATATAAACAAATGAATCCCTTTACCGCCCGGAAAATCGGGGCGGCTTTAGTATCAAAAAACATCTCGCAGCATCTAACTGAATACTTTGCTACAAAAGAGAAAAACTACCGTCCTCTAGTCTACTGCTGGCGGGGTGGACAGCGTTCTAGTAGCATGGCTTTGGTGCTAGCGCAAATTGGTTGGCGAGTAACATTACTTGAAGGCGGTTACAAAACTTATCGCGCTTATGTCCGCCAGCACATCGAAAATCTGCCACAAAAATTCACTTATCAGGTATTGTGTGGTCTAACTGGTAGTGGTAAAACGCAAATATTACGCCAGATGCGTCTGCGTGGCGCTCAAGTTTTAGATTTAGAAGCCTTGGCTAACCATCGCGGTTCCCTGCTGGGGGAACAATGGGAAGGAAAACTTTCGCCTCAACCTTCACAAAAATACTTTGAATCGCTGCTACTCGAACAACTACGAAAGTTTAATCCACATCAGCCAGTGTGGGTTGAATCAGAAAGCCAAAAAATTGGCAAGATTTATTTACCCCAGTTTTTATGGGAGAAAATGACACAGGCTAGCTGTGTAGAAATTCAAATACCCATAGCTGCTAGAGTGAAGTTTCTTTTAGAAGAATATCCGCATTTAATGAATCATGCCGATATTTTAAAGTGGAAACTTGAAAAACTTAAATCTCGCTGTGGTTGGGATAAATTATGTCAATGGTATCAGTTGATTGATGCACAAGAGTGGGAATCATTGGTGCAAGACATGTTAGAGTCCCACTATGACCCTACCTATAGCCAGTCGATGAAACGGTACTTTACCAAAGTTGAACGCCTGCTATCCATACCGGATTTATCTAAGAGTAGTATTGATACTTTATTGGATTCTTTGTTACCGAATTGTGTAGCCTTAACCTAACAATGAGACTACCCCTTTCCACACTTTGGAGAGGGGTATGGGTGAGGTTATTTGTATCTCTGCGTCTTCTTATTTCTGCTTTTGTTGTGAAGACATAGTAGCATTATTAGTCGAAGTTGCGGTAGTGATATTAATCATTGGTAGTTTACCATCACCAGTCATCACCATTGGAAACTTACCATCCCATTTTTCTATAGCTTGCTTTTGTAAAAACGCTGGCGTTAAAGTTTTTTCTTGTAATTTTTGTGCTTCCGCTTCTCCTTTAGCGCGGTTGATATTTGCCAGGGCTTCTTGATCTGATTTCTCGGCAAGGAATTCTGCCTGTTTAGCTTGTTGTTCTGCTATTTGTCTCGCTTCAACAGCTTTGCTAAACTCTTCTGGAAAAGCAAAATTAACTATAGACACATCATCGACAATTACACCATAAGTGGCTAAACGCTTTTTGAGATTTCTATCAATTTCTGCTTTTATTTCCGCTCTTTTGGTTATAATTTCTTCCGTTGTTCTTTGAGAAATTGCTGCCTTAAAGACTTCCGAAACAGCAGGAGCGATTATTCCTGTGGCGATTTGTTGCTCATCTCCTATTTCTTGAAAAACCTTATTTACCCGTCTCGGCTCAATATTCCAGTTAACAGCGATTTCTGCTGTCATTTTCTGGAGGTCTTTGTCAGTAGCATCAGCTTTAAAACTAGTATTTTGGATGCGTATGCTGATGTTTTTAACTGATGTGACAATTGGTATAATCGGGTGGATTCCTTCATCAAAAACTCTATCTTGAACTTTGCCAAGTTGCATGATAACTCCCCGCTCACCTGCATTCACAATGCTAAAAGGGCGGAAAATAATTGCCAAAACTAATAAAAGTATTCCTCCAGCGAGGTAAAAGGCGTGATGATAACTATTGTTTTTTAGGTTTTCCATATGTTCTCTGCTAAATTAAGTGATAGAGTCTTTTTTGATTGATTAATCAACAAAAAACCATGATTTTACGCTAATGCTAGAAACCTTTTAAAATCAGTGACATCAGTAAAAACACTGTTGTGGGTGACGATTTCGGAAAATAAACACTTTAAACTCCAACTTATTTAAACATGAAAATATCTCAACGTCATGCTTGGCAGCTGACGCTGAATGAAGCTATAGCTATCCAAGAACAGCTACAAGCTGAGGTAATTACCGAAGATGAATTTAAAGAACCAGTTCAGTATGTTGCTGGGGTAGACATGGGTTTTGAAGCAGACGGGACGATTAGCCGCGCAGCCGTGGCGGTACTGAGTTTTCCCGATTTGCAAGTTATAGAGACGAGCTTAGCGCGTCGTCCCACAACATTCCCATACATTCCTGGTTTCCTCTCATTTCGGGAAATTCCCGCTTTACTCGACGCTTTAGAAAAGATTACAACAATACCAGATATTATTCTATGTGATGGTCAGGGAATCGCTCATCCCCGAAGATTTGGCATAGCTTGTCATCTGGGTGTACTTGTGGATATACCGACAATTGGTGTAGCAAAATCGTTGCTAGTTGGTAAGCATGAAATAGTACCAGAAACAAAAGGCAGTTGGCAACCACTGATGCATCGGGGTGAAACGATTGGGGCAGTTTTGCGATCGCGCACAAAAGTAAAACCGCTGTATGTCTCCAGCGGTCATCGAGTCAGTCTACCGACGGCTATTGACTATGTACTGCGCTGCACGCCAAAATATCGGCTGCCAGAAACCACTCGCATTGCTGATAAATTAGCTTCTAACAGATAAAGCGATCGCTATAAGTTTCTTTTAAATTTATTCTAAATACTTGCCTGCTTCTGCCTAGTCGTGTTAGGAATCGCACAGGCAGAAGTTGAAGTAGTTAAATAAAAAGTTACTAAGTTAGAACAATGAACGCACTAACTTTACAGTGGCACGATGCAGGTCAATATAAAACTCAAAAAATTTATGAAAACAGTCCCAGCAAAAATCCTGGTAGCGTCCGCATCGGTCGAGATCCACTGCGGTGCGACATTGTTCTGAGCGAACCTACTGTATCCGGTTTACACGTTGAAATCTTTTTTCATCCCCAGCAGCAGAGTTTTTTGATTAGAAATTTGCGCGAGCAAAATCCCCCCCTTGTCAACGGACAGCAACTAGTCAAGGGCGAACTGCTTTTAAGCGAAGGCAGTATTATCTATTTGGGCAGAATGGAACTCAAAGTCATAGCCGTTTCTGTCCCAGCATCTAGCAGCGTTCCGGCAACAATTTTGTCACTGCCGCAACCAACAATACCGCCTATACAGTCCCCGCCGATACACCAGGGACATTATCAGGTGTCACCAACACCGCCTGCACGACCCCAACCAGCATATCACCAGCCACTAACACCTTCCCCTGTACAACCACAAGGAGTTTACGGGTTAGAGTGTCCCAGATGCCATAAAGTTTCCCCTTATGAGCATCAGCATCTTCCCTGTCGCTGGTGCGGCACTTCTTTGGCAGCAGCAGTAAGTGTTTTGGTGTCACCCGGTAGTTAAACAGAGGGGAAGATGGGGGGATAATAACTCCTGTCGGGGCACAGCAATGCTGTGCCCCTACTCCTAACTTTTAAACTTATTACTAATAACTAATGACTAATAACTTACAAATTCAATTAAGTTGGGAAGATCCAACCACGGGAGAACGGCGAGAACCAAGATTGAATGTACCCATCGCTTTTGGTCGAGAATTCGCCCGGATGCCAGAGGAACTTGCGGGACAGCGGGTTGCGAGAATGCTGCTTAATAGTAATCAAATTTCTCGCTATCATGCCTTAATTGACTGGGAACAAAACCATGTGGTGGTGATTGACCAAGGCAGCGTTAACGGTATATTTGTCAACGGTCAACGTCAAACGCGCAGTGTTTTGACTAACGGCGATACGTTGCAAATTGGTCCCTATGCGATGACGGTGACGTTTGTGGCTAATGCGCCCACACCATCCGCCAGCCCACCTTCGACAATTCAGTTTAACCCAAATACCAATCTACCAGACCCCAGCTTGGGTGCAGCCAAACCTCTGACACCTTTGGGTAGCAATTTCCCGCCACCAGTGTTTCAGGCGGAAAATGTCCCGGTGCAAGCACTACATGCCACAGGGTTGCCGGTGGATGAATGCGATTTTACCGCCGTTGGGGCGGGATTGGGTAGCTTTGTCTGGGCTGATTTGTTGCGACTTAGCGGTGTGCGAACAGAAAAGATTGTCGCTTTGGGATTGGAAAAGGAGCCTTATGCTCGTTACAAGCGCCTTTGTATGAATTCGCAAATTCCCTTACATGAAAGACTGCGTTCTAATTCTGACTCTTGTCCTGATAATATTTGGGGTTTTCCTAGTTATGCTTTGCGCGAAGCTTGGCACGACTTTACTAAAGGTCAGTTGAATCAGTCATTTAAATATTTATGGCAGGTGTTTTCTGAGCCAACGTTTGCTGAAACTTATACTCCCCGTGCGGGAAACGTGTTCGACTCGATTGACAGGGAGGCGAGGCGCATTGGCTGGGATAAAATTTATCGTTATGGGCGAGTGCGTTCAATTCGCAAAACCGATGATGGCAGATATTGCGTAGCTTATTCCCGTCAAGGTGGCGGAAATCATGCTTTTTTGGTAACTCGTTATTTACACTTAGCAACTGGGTATCCAGCCATTCAATTTTTACCTGATTTGCAGGCTTATAGGGAAAAATATAACGACTTTAAGTCTGTAGTGAATGCTTATGAGGAACACGCTCATGTTTATGAGCAACTAGAGCAAGATGGCGGTACGGTGATGATTCGCGGACGCGGGATTGTTGCTTCGAGAATTGTGCAGCGGATTTATGAGGCAAGAAAGAAAAATCGGAATATTACAGTTTTGCATTTGATGCGATCGCCTAAACCTCAAGGTAACAAGTTTGGCAAATCCCAGCGCTTAGTTAAAAATCATTACGAATTTCAACCGTTTAACTGGCCCAAAGCTTGTTGGGGCGGTGAACTGCGGGTAATTTTAGAAAAAGCCACTCCCGATGAACGCAAGCGCCTACTAGCAGACTGGGGCGGCACCACCACCGCCGATCGCCTAGATTGGCAGCGCATCACTGAGGAAGGTTTAAGAGAAGGCTGGTATCAAATTACCTTCGGTGAGGTGCTGCAAGTAGAACGCGATGCCCAAAATAAAACTATCACCCATATCCAAGAAAAAGGCTTTGGGGAAATGAAATTGACGGCAGACTTTATTGTTGATGCGACCGGACTTGATGCCAAGGTGGAGACAAATCCCCTATTGGACGATTTGGTAAAACATTACAAGTTACCGTTGAACCATTTAGGGCGCTTGGTAGTAGCGAACAACTTTGAATTAGTAGAAATGCGTAGTAGTAAAGGTCAAATGTATGCAGCCGGGGCAATTACTTTAGGTGGTCCCTATGCAGCCGTTGATAGCTTCCTGGGCTTGCAGTACGCTGCATTAGTCGCCGTCGATGGACTCGTCACAAGCCGTGCGCCGGGAGTACACCGTATGAATCTGCTTAGTTCTTTTGGACAGTGGTGGAAGTGGGTGTTAAATCAATCACCTTCGTAAAGTTTTAAACGCACAAGATAAAATATTCCCCTTCTGCAAGTGAGCGATATGTCACGTTCTTTTATCGTCCACCCGCTCAGAAACAGTTGCATAAAATACGGAAACCTAACCCCCAACCCCTTCCCTTGTAGGGAAGGGGAGTAACCCTCTCAAAACGTGAGTTCGATGGATTTGACTTGACCCCTCTGGTAAACCTCTCGCCTGCAAAAAGAGAGGCTTAAAAGGTTTAATATTACATTGCTCCTCCCTCTCCTTGCAGGAGAGGGAGGCTGGGTGGGAGAGGTTTGTCGAACTCACGTTGTCAAAAGCAAGAGAGAGGTTTACCTCCAGAGGTCAGTTTGTATTGCATCCACCCGCTCAAAAATATGGTTAAGCTGAAGCCTTTGATGTGCAGGCAAAATCAGTTACTCACAAATGGTGTAGAAATGTATAGAATCTTTTAAAGATATAAAATACACTTTTTTTAAATGCACACACTTGTAGCTTCTTCCTCAATGCAACTGTCTACTCGACCAACTCAATGTCAGCCTTTAAAGATTGTCGCACTAGGAGATAGCTTAGTTTATGGATTCGGCGATCCAGAAGGTGGAGGCTGGGTTGAGCGATTGCGACGGTCGTGGATGTCACCGGATAGTGCGGGTCATATTGTTTATAATTTGGGAGTACGGGGCGATCGCACTCAACAAGTAGCACAAAGACTAGAAATTGAATTTCGCCATCGAGGTGAACTACGAAATCGCGTCCCGGACTTGATTATTCTCTCAGTCGGGGTGAATGATTCAGCTCGGTTAGCACGTCGTGATGGCAAAAATTATACAGATTTTGCTTTGTTTGAATCACAAATCGCTTCCTTACTCGAACAAGCGCAGCAACTCTGTCCCGTGTTATTTGTGGGGATGGTGCCGACGGATGAAGCCAAAATGCCATTTTTAGATTGCTTATATTACAATCACAGCGATCAGTACCGCTACAAAGAAGCTACGCGCATCGCTTGCGCCAAACGCCGGATTCCTTATCTTGATATTTTTGAGCGATGGATGGAACGCGGTGAAACCTGGAGCCGTAAACGCTTGAGTAAAGATGGACTTCACCCGAATACACTCGGTTATCAAGCTTTGTTAGAAGATGTAATGAATTGGGAAGCGATCGCTGCTTATAATTGCGAACAGATTGCCAGCTAACACCATTGTAAGCATTTCGGCATTATTCTGGTAATGGGTAATGCCTATATCTTTTATTTCCCATACTTGCGGAAAACACTAAAATTGAATAGAGGTATGAACAAAGATAAATATCGGTGTTAATCTGTGTACCCTGCACCGAAGCCGCCTTTGCCATCTATATCTGTGGTTTAATCTGAAAAACATTGAATGCTCATACTAATGTCTAGGCAACAATATTTATTAATTTTGAATTTTGAATTTTGAATTTTGAATTTTGAATTATTTATGACTTCAACTTTATTTGGTCGCTGGCAAACTCGATTATTACTACTTACAACCGTCGGCGTATTAGTATCATTGCCGTTTGCAATCGGTTTAATTGGTGGCTTACCAAGCTTAATTTATTTCTCGATACTTGCTTATATTGCCATCTTTGGCTTAGGTTGGGATATTCTGTATGACTATCTGCAAAAATCCCGTTGGGACAGAGACTGGCCCGCAGCTTATCAACTCTTTGCAGGTATTTGGGAAATGATATTTGTACTTTGTGGAGTAAAGATTATCGGTTTACCCGCAGTGTCAAAAGAACTCCCACCAGGAATTTTTTTACTACATTACAGCGTCGTGTGGCTAGCAGTTTTTATTGTCTCGCAAAGCCTAATGCGAATTATATTTCCCCGTTGGCGTTTCCGGGGTGGTCAGTGGTTATAACGCCTAAAACCGCCTCAGCTTTTTGCTAACTCGAAGGCATTAATTACAAAGCATTAAGTAAAAGGCAGAAAATAAAAGTCTTTTTATGTCTGCTTTATAAGATATGGGATTTTAGGTTTACAGCAGTTTTCATTTATTTGAACCACAATCATGAAACCTAACCCCCAACCCCTTCCCTACTAGGGAAGGGGAGAAGATCAAAGCCTCTCTCCTCATAGGAGAGAGGAATGGAAGCGAGGTCTGCGTATGGTCTATCAGAATGAAAATTGCTCTAATTATTTTCACCTATATTTAAGTTTCCGGAATAGGCAATTGCGCTATTGTAGCAGTCCTTGTAGCTATCTAAGTGTATTTGTCAAGTTTTCACAGGGGAAATAGGGCAAACTTTGAAGTATAAAAGAAATTATCTAATAGAGAGACGCTAAATTTAGCGTCTCTCAACTTCTCGTGTTTTCAATTATATGAACCACAATTCCAAAAGACCTAACCCCGAAGAAAATCAAAGCCTCTCTCCTCACAGGAGAGAGGAATGGAAGCGAGGTCTGCGTGTGGTCTAATAAGAGTGAAAATCGCTGTAAACTATTATTTTCTTGCTGTTTTTCAAACTTGGCTTAAGATTGCTATATCAAGTTTTTTACATATCCCCATCTCTGTTATTAGGGAAATAAAATGTCAAATTTTGAGCTAGTTCTAAAGCTATTACTACAATTAACAGTTATTCTGATAACTTGTCGTCTTGTGACGATTGTTGGGCGGCGTTATTTGGGGCAAACCGATGTGGTCTGCGAGATGATTGCAGGTGTAATGTTGGGACCATCGCTGTTTGGGTTGCTTGCACCTGGTGTGCAACAATGGCTGTTTCCGAAAGCTGCCATCTTACTGGAGGGAGGAGCAAAGATTCCCAATCCATCAATGTCAATTCTCTTCGCCATCAGTCAGATTGGATTAGTAATATATATGTTCTTGATCGGTTTAGAGTTTAATACCGATCTGATTAAGCAACGACTCAAGAGTGCAGGATTAATTTCCGCAGCGGGAATACTTGCACCGTTTGCTTTGGGTGCAATAGCAGCTTTCTTCTTGTACAATAAGGGCGACTTGTTCAAAACTGGGGTTACTCCTTGGGCGGCGGCGTTATATCTCGGCGCTTCTATGTCAATTACAGCGTTTCCCATGTTAGCCAGGATGCTTTACGAACGCGGTATAGCCCAAACTCACTTTGGTACTTTAGCACTAGCAGCAGGTTCGATAGATGACGCAACTGCATGGTGTTTATTAGCTATTGTATTGGCGAGCCTGCAAGCAAACGCAAGTATTGCAGCTTTAGCGATTGGTGGTGGTATTGGCTACACGCTATTTTCGTTTTTCGTTGGCAAACCTGCACTAGGCATCTTTACGCGGATGACAAAACGTGATGGTGGCGTAACCATCCAAACGCTGACTTTAGTATTGATAATTTTGATGTTCTGCGCTTGGTTAACCGATGCAATCCGCCTTTATGCAGTATTCGGTGCCTTTATTTTAGGTACAGCAATGCCAAGGGGAGAATTTGCCGAACAAGTTCGCGATCGCACTGAATTTTTGACCACATCGTTTTTACTACCGATATTTTTTGTGTTCTCCGGACTTAACACTCAAATTGGATTGGTAAATACGCCGACTTTGTGGGGAATCACAATTTTAATTGTAGCGATCGCCATTTTTGGTAAAGGTTTTGCTTGTATGCTTGCAGCAAAATTTGCCGGAGAAAATTGGCGTGAATCAGCAACTATCGGTGCGCTGATGAATGCACGCGGTTTAATGGAATTAATTATACTTAATATTGGTTTAGAACAAGGTATAATCACGCCAACTTTATTCACCATCATGGTGATTATGGCAATCTTTACAACACTTATGGCATCGCCCATAGTTGCATGGTTATTGCAAGGTACAAGTTATGAAAAATCACCTGCTTAATGAAAATTACCGCAGAAAATGCTGATATAGCGGTTCTCTATAGCAAGCGGTACATGGTAGGGGCACAGCACAGAATAGCCCCTACGAATGGTCTGTACTACACGCAATTGATAACCGCTATAAAAGCGAGAGAAAGCTAGTCTAATATTAACGCCCTATAGCGCTTTTCACTCTTAGTGCAATACATAAAAGAATTAAGGAACCACAGATGAACACAGATTAACACAGATATACTTGTACTTCACCGTTCGGGATAACCGCTATATTTAGCTAATTTTAATCAACCCTTTCAAAGTAATTTGAAGGGGTTTGATTTATAAAAGAGTGCATTTGAGCAATCTATAATTTAAGTTGAATCACTGGTATTGATACTGCGTATGTCATATCAAGTTTACCTAATGCAACTATATCTTAATAATAATTAACATCAAAATATACTGCCAATAAATCTTAGTTATCTCCAAAAATGTTGACATATTCAACCGATTTAAAGAATCATCATAGGGACATCGGCTAGTGGTTGTTGAGGAAACTATGCACATTGACACAGTTATTCTCGTTTTGATTGAGGTGCTGATTGTGATTGGAGTGTCACGCCTAATGGGATTGGCATTCCGATGGATTAAGCAACCCCTGGTAATTGGTGAGATAGTCGCCGGCATTATGCTGGGACCATCTTTATTTGGTTGGGTTGCTCCCGATTTAGCCGCTACCTTGTTCCCGCCTGAAGCTGTTTCCTTCCTAAATGTCCTGTCTCAGGTGGGACTGATATTTTTCATGTTTTTGATTGGGCTAGAGCTAAATCCCAAATATATTAGCGGTAATTTAGAAATAGCAGTTTTGACTTCCCATGTAAGTATTTTAGTGCCATTTTCACTAGGGACGCTGCTAGCAATTCTACTGTATCCCCTAGTTTCAAATGCTAGTGTATCATTTACCGCCTTTGCCCTATTTTTGGGTGCGGCGATGTCAATTACAGCTTTTCCAGTATTAGCGCGGATTATTACGGAAAATAACTTGCAAAAAACGCGCTTGGGAACATTAGCGCTGACTTGTGCGGCGGTAGATGATGTGACGGCTTGGTGCTTGTTAGCAGTAGCGATCGCTGTGGCTAGAGAAGGTAGCATTGGTGGTGCTGGGCATACAATTATTGCCAGCTTGCTCTACATCGGCTTTATGCTGACGCTGGGGCGAACTTTTCTGCAACATCTTGCTACATACTACCGCCGTACAAAACGCCTCAATCAATTGGTTCTAGCTTTAATTTATATGGGAGTGATTGCTTCTGCCCTAATTACCGAACTAATTGGCATTCACCTGATTTTTGGAGCGTTTTTACTTGGGACAATTATGCCCAAGAATGTTGGTTTAGTACGCGAATTGGCATTAAAAACTGAAGATTTTGTCTTGATAGTTCTGCTACCAGTATTTTTTGCCTACAGTGGTCTGCGGACGCAAATCGGCTTGATTAACCGTCCCGACTTGTGGTTATTATGTGCATTGGTGCTGATAGTGGCGATCGCAGGCAAGTATGTTGGTACTTATGTAGCAGCTCGCTTCAGCGGTATTGATAAACGCGAAGCTTCCGCACTCGGTTGGTTAATGAATACTCGCGGCTTGACCGAGCTGATAGTCCTGAATATTGGTCTGTCGTTGAATGTAATTTCGCCCCTACTCTTCACCATGCTGGTAATTATGGCATTAGTAACCACATTTATGACCTCGCCGCTACTAGAGTGGACATATCCAAAACGGCTGATTGGGTTAGATGTGATTGAGCCAGAGGATGAACCAGAAACAGGTAGAGAAACTATTGTGACTGGCGATCGTGCTTACCGGATTTTAGTGCCAGTAGCTAATCCCAGTACGCAAAAAGGTTTGGTACAGTTAGCAGTAGCGATCGCAGTTAATTACCAACAACCAGCAGCTGTTTATCCTCTCAGTCTGATTGAACTCTCAGAAGACTATGCCTTTGAAAGTACCCCAGTTGAGGCAAACCGATTAATTGAAGAGCGCCGCCACCACCTAGAAGAATTAATTGATACTCTACCGCAGTCTACACGCTCTTACGTACATCCTATAGTTCGCATCTCAAGTAATGTTGCACGGGAAACAGTAGAGATTGCCAAACTCGAACCAGCCGATTTAATTCTGGTAGGATGGCATCGTCCAGCTTTTAGTAACAACCGCTTAGGTGGGCGAGTCGGTCAAATTCTCACTACTGCAACCGTTGATGTGGCGGTGTTCATAGACCGGGGAAAGGAGCGATTAGAAAATTTGTTGGTGCCTTACTCTGCAAATATCCACGATGATTTAGCACTGATACTTGCGCTGAGACTGCTGATAAATCATGATACTTGTCTGTTGAATGTTTTACAGGTAGTGTCAGACAGTAGCGTCAAGAATGAATTAAGTTATGAACTGCACAAGATGATGCAGCAATTGCCTCAAAGTGTGCGCGATCGCGTTGACACTAACATTATTAAAGCTCCAGAGCCAATCCAAGCTGTAGTCCAAGCCTCAGAAGGCGTTGACCTGACTATAGCAGGCACCAGCCGCGCTTGGGGTATCGAGCGTCAAACTTTAGGACGTTACACAGACGAACTAGCCATTGAGTGTCGCTCTTCGCTCCTAATTACCCGTCGCTACAATCAAGTCACCTCTCACCTTGCCTCGATGTTTGCTGATGTTAATAGTCACGAGTCACCAGTTTAAAAGTGAGACTATGAAACATTTGAAATGGAAATCCTTAGCCTTTTATGGCTTGACAATCGGTTCAGTTCTAGTGTTGTTTAAAGCTGTAACCGCATACGGAGAAAGTAATCTCAAGGCTCCTCAGCAAATTGGCGATCGCTATCGTCTTGTATTTTCTGATAATTTGCCCAACTGTGAAAAATTAGACGACCTGATGTTAAACATTCAGCAATCAGGTATTTACTTGAATGGGTCTTTGTTTTCAGCCAAAACAAAAGCCGAAACCTCAACAGGTACTCACGAAAAGCCTTCGCTCACAGGTATCCTCAGTCATCAACAGTTGAGTTTATCTGGAAAAGTTCCCAAATCTATCCTTTGTAACATCGCATCTGCTAACAAAGGCGGTTACACTCATCCTCAGGATAATCTTCTGAATTTAGTTACAATTCAAATCCAGATGTTGGATAAAGATAGTCTTGCAGGTCAACTAACCGTGGGTAGCATTCCCAAAACTCTTAAATTTACCACTCTACCACAAACGGCTCAGGAATCATCTGAGAAGTTAAAGAGCCATTAAAAGATGGCTAATTGCACTACCAGCCATTAGATATTACTGTTTATGCCTGATGGCTCAACATACAAAGGACAAAAATAATGGACAAGGTGCTAATGACTAGGCAATTTTTTCGATGGTGCAAGCAGTTGTTTAGGGTAAGTTTCTTTGGCTTGTACGCAGCAATTTCCCTGGAAACTAATAGCAGTATTGCTGCTCCTGCTGCAAAGCTGGAAGATTGGCGCTTTTACCCAGAAGCTTTTCAATTGGAAATTAATTTATCAGCAGATACAACGCCGCGCTACTTCTATCTTGCCCAACCGCCGCGTCTTGTTGTAGATTTACCTGATACCAAATTAGGCTATGTTCCCACCCAACAAAATTATTCTGGAGCAATCCAAAAAATTCGCGTTTCCCAATTGAATGCAAACGTAACTCGCATCGTCTTGGATTTAGCACCAGGGACTGTTTTAGAGCCAAACCAGGTGCAACTGCAACCCTTTTCCTCTTCCAATACCACTCGCTGGGTTTTACGTCCTTTTGTTGCTGGCGATCGCACATCTTCTCAACAGGGAAACTATCCACAGCCACCCGCAAACCTGTCACCCAGTAGCTATAACTACCCACAACCACCCGGTAACTTACCACCTAGTAGCTATAACTATCCACAACAGCCTAACAACCTACCTCAAACTCCATACAACTATCCACAGCCTCCGATTCTCACACTTCCGCCACCATCAAGCAACTTGCCACTTAGTAGCTATAACTACCCGCAGACACCCTTAGTCACTGTACCGCCCCTAAATTACAACAACCCCACTCAACAACCGGGTTCTGTTCTTCCCCCAGCTACTTTCCCAAATCAGCCTGGTAATTTTAACAGTGCGCCTCTTTCTGTCAGTGCGCCTGGTTTTCCTGTCGAAACGGTTCCCAACTATCCAGTCAATGTTCCTAATTCTGGAGTGCTCCCGTTTGGTCAACCCTTTCCCAACTCTGAACGGTAGAGTATAAAGACTACGGACACTTTCCTCAACTTTGATAACCAAAGCACTAAAGTGTCCTTTTCTAGACAACTTACAGTCGGGTAGAGTGAAGAGTGAAGAATTGAAAAATTCTTCCTTCTTCCTACTGCTAAAATCTGTCTGTTTCCTGTGGCTGTGAGACTGCTCCTGGTTGATTGATAAAGAAGTTTTGAGCAGCATCGTTTTGATAAATACACCTAATATCAGGTTTTTCCGTGTCTAAATTACCCGTAAAACCAAAGGTGTTCAGGCGATTTTTGCATTCATTTACCTGCTGCGATGATACGAGCTTTCGTTGCTCTAAAATTGCCCAGTTATTTTGACGGATAACACATCCAGGACGCATACTGGGCTGAGCAACGTAGACATTGAATGGGTTAAGAGTCACGAAAAGCCTAGCATCCATCACCATAGCGCTGGCTCCATACTGCACGCAAAGCTCAGGATTGGGTGCTTTGGTATCGATGAATTCGCGGGAAGCCACGTTTGATGGAGTCAACGTCGCTGTAGAGCTAAAAGCAATACCAATACCAATACCCAAAATAAGCACTCCTGCCATAATTGCTATGGTGGTGAAATTAAACGCAGAAGATAGGAAAGCAGGGGGTTTAGAAGTAGTAGTAGCCGTTCTACCAGTAGGTTTACGTCTCATTGTCGTTTAATCAACTTCACGCCTTAGATAGCAGGGAGTGGTTTTAACGTTTCTCCCTCTTTCAGTATGACGAGGTTTTAGAGTAATTGGTCATTAGTCATTGGTCATTAGTTCTCCTTGTCTCACTTTTGTTACTTTGAGTAGTTGAAGTATCAAGAAATATAAAGTAATAATTAAGAAAAATTTTCTACAAAACTCGAAACAAGTGAGTTCTCAAAAACCGCTACTCTTAAGCAAAAGCTTGAAAACGTCGCAACTTCAAATCCTTCTAGCTGATAGTCTGACTATTTTCTGGGGTGAATGGCTAGATTTACGTGTCAGAATTGCACAACTTGCTACATCAGGCTTAATCTCTCCACTGGTATACATTTTGGCTTTTGGCTTTGGTTTGGGAGGTTCAATTAAACCAGGTGTAGGAATTAGTGGTGATTATAAGAACTACTTAGAATTCATTTTGCCAGGGATGGTGGCGCTGTCGTCGATGACAGTCAGTTTTGTGGGGACGACGTTTTCGATTTGCGGAGACAGACTATTTACCAAAAGCTTTGAGGAGTTGTTACTCGTCCCCGTACATCCCCTAGCACTGCACATTGGTAAAATGCTGGCGGGAGTGATGAGGGGGTTGTTGACTTCGCTGGGTGTAATTGTAGTGGCGCTGCTGTTTAGTGGTAACTGGCGTTTTCTCCACCCTTTGTTTTTGCTATTGCTGGTGCTGAGTTGTGCAGTTTTTTCTGGGTTGGGGGTGATTGTCGGATTAAGTGTGCGATCGCTTGAAGCCGTAGGACTCTACAACAACTTTATCATCATCCCCATGTCCTTTTTGGGAGCGACATTCTTTGACCCAGCTACATTACCAGCAGCTTTGAAAGTTGTAGTTTATTTGTTACCGCTTACTTATGCCAGCCTTGGACTGCGTGCAGCTGCTTATTTGCCATTGTCGCAGTTTCCTTGGTACAGCATACCGATTTTGCTAGTGATGGCGATCGCTCTTTCCCTCTGGGGTGCTTACATATTTGCCCACCAACAAGATTAACGTTGGCAAAACTTATATAGATTTTATTTTCTTATGCTTTAGCACTTTACAAATAGGTCTTTATGTGAATAAAAGAAAATATTTAGCTATAGCGGCGATTGTCTTTTATGCCTGTATCTAACCAAAAAGTGCATAAGTTATATTTAGTTTCACCCATTAAAAATTTAATCGTAAGTAAGTGGGCGAAATTAAACGTAAAATACTTTCCTGATTCGTAGTGAGCGGTTTACCGCTAAAAGCTTCGATTTTAAGCGATAGAGCCCCTTACTACATTAAATATCCGTTTATTTATGCCCATCTACTTAAACCTGTCATGAATTAACAATCCCAGAAGGAGAATTTAATGGCTCAATACGATTATGTTGTAATTGGTGCAGGCTCGGCAGGTTGTGTTGTCGCCAATCGTCTCACGGAAGATGCTGAAACAACAGTGTTGTTGCTCGAAGCTGGCACCCCAGCTAATAAACCAGAAATTCAAACCCCACTGGACTGGACTAAATTATGTGGTACTGAGGTGGACTGGGCATATTTCACTGAAGAAGAACCCTATATAAATAACCGCAAAATCTATTGTCCGCGTGGGAAAGTCTTGGGTGGCAGCAGTTCAATTAATGCCATGATTTATATCCGAGGCAACCGTCGCGATTTTGACCAATGGCAATTAGGCAATCCGGGTTGGAG
Source organism: uncultured bacterium (assembly GCA_964245695.1). Classification (GTDB taxonomy): domain Bacteria; phylum Cyanobacteriota; class Cyanobacteriia; order Cyanobacteriales; family Nostocaceae; genus Hassallia. Next base: position 21,612 of record CAXTNZ010000010.1, read on the forward strand.
TTACGAAGATGTTTTGCCATACTTCAAGAAATCTGAAAACCAGCAACGGGGAGCATCTCAATTTCACGGTGTCGGTGGAGCGTTGAGCGTTACCGATCCAATTGCGCCTGCCGTGACATCACAAAGATTTGTAGAAGCTGCTGTTGCAATGGGATATAATAACAACCCCGACTTCAACGCAGAGCAACAGGAAGGTGCGGGACTTTATCAGCTAACTATCAAAGACGGTAAACGACACAGTACCGCTGCTGCATTCCTTTTACCAATTCTCAATCGTCCCAACTTAACAACAACCACAGAAGCGTTAGTGACTCGGTTGTTGTTTGAGGGAACGCGCACCGTTGGGGTGGAATACATCCACGAGGGGACGACGCACCAAGTCTTTGTAAATCAAGAAGTAATTCTAAGTGCTGGCGCGTTCGATTCGCCAAAATTACTAATGCTCTCTGGAATTGGGAATGCAGAACATTTGCAAACATTGGGCCTTCCCGTAGTTGTTGATTTGCCAGGTGTCGGTCAAAACCTCCAAGACCACCTTGCTACCCCAGTCGCACACCAGGCAACTCAGGATTTCCAACCTGCTGCAACTAGTAATATTGCTGAAGCGGGATTATTTTTACATACCGACAGCAATTTACATGCTGCGCCAGATATACAGCTTTACTTTGGTCCGGTTTTGTGGGCACCTCCTGCTTATGCCCGTCCTGGTTCGGGATTTGCGAGTACACCCTGTCTTAACCATCCCGAAAGTCGCGGTAGTGTCAGTTTGCGCTCTGCTTCTCCCAACCATTCACCTGTAATCCGTCTCAACTATCTCCAGAGTGAATCTGATGTGCAAAAGCTGGTTGCAGGAATTAAAATTATCCGTCAGTTGTTCAACTCAAATGCATTTGATGAGTTCCGAGGTGAGGAAGTTGCTCCTGGTGCTGATGTCACTAGCGATGAATCACTGCAAGCTTATGTCCGGGAAGTCTGTGATACTATTCACCACCCTGTCGGCACTTGCAAGATGGGAACTGACCCAATGGCGGTTGTAGACCCCGAATTGCGAGTATATGGGGTTGAGGGTTTACGTGTTGTAGATGCATCGATTATGCCAATTATCACCACGGGAAATACGAACGCACCCACCATCATGATTGGGGAAAAGGCAGCCGATTTGATTAAATCCGCAGGTCGTGTTTCACAGCAAGAATTGGAGTTAACGAAACTGTCATAATGTGTAAACTCATTTTTGAAATATGAGTGAGTGCAACGTTTTCAATCTCCTGTCACTTTTAGTTATTCAAGGGAGTTATTTAATGATTCATCACCTTTCTATTTCTGCTCAAAACCCCCAGCACGTTGCCCAAGTTCTGGCTGAAATCTTGCAAGGGCAACCGACACCCCATCCTTTTAACCCAGATGCCTAAGTAGGTAGGCGTTAATATAGTTCGTCATTGCGACCGGAGGGAAGCAATCCCAAACCCTTGTGATTGCGTCGTTCCACTTCGTTCCACTCGCAATGACAGTGTTATATTTAATTGCACCTACTTACTTATATAGTTTTTCCTTTTGATGAATATGGTACAGAAATTGAAGTTTTTCCTTTGGAAACTGAGATAACACCCGGTGATAATGATGAGAAACGAGAATATAGAGAAAATCCGACTGTTTCTAAGTTTACAGCTACCCATGCCATGATATCTGTACCTGCCAGCATTGAAATAATTGAGCAAATTGCCCAACGTGAAGATTGGCTTGTGCAACGCGCTAATTTTGGCTTTGATTACATTTTATTTTGGGTGGAAAATAGACTGTTGATAGAGTTACTGACTCCAGAGATGACAGTTCAATATAAGGCAGTTGCACATCCAGAAAATCTGAGAAAACTTTTTGTTTTCCCTGATAGCAAGGATTCGTCCAAACATTAGATTCAGATAACAAATACCTCAGAAGTCGATGGGAAAAGTACATCAATTGATTTAAGTCAAAAAATAAACCAATGGGACTTTATTCTTTGATATATTTCACCCAATTGAAAACCGCTATAAAGAAGAAATCCGCTATCAATTCTTAGATAATAAATAATTCCTTCTCCTCATCACCCCCTCGCTCATGCTAATCCGCCCCGCCACACCAGACGATGTACCCAAAGTTTTACCGATGGTTGCTAAGATTTGTGCATTGCATGAAGCTTGGGACTCTGCTAAGTATGGATTTTTACCTGAGCCAGAACAGCGTTATGAAAAATGGTTGAAGCGGTTGGCGAGTAGCAGCGACCGTAACCTGTTTATAGTAGCCGAAGATCAAGGTAAATTGGGGGCGTTTCTCGTGGCGACAGTTGAGCGAGAAATACCAATTTACCGTTTACAGGAATATGCATTTATTCATGATATCTGGGTTGAGCCAGAATATCGCCAAAATGGGGTGGCGCGACAAATGGTGATGTTGTGTGTCGAACGCTTTGGAGAAATGAAAGTTCAGCAAATTCGCCTTGATACCGCAGCTGTGAACGAGGCGGCGCGGCGGTTATTTGTATCCTGTGGTTTTCGGATCAGCACGATAGAAATGCTCACAGAGTTATCAGTCAAAAGTCCATAGTCAAGAGTCATTAGTTATTGGACTCTTGACTCTTGACTCTTGACTCTTGACTAGCTAGCTAAAAGCGTTTTTTCTAGAGGTGTCCAACGGAAAGCGCGATCGCCTCCTCTTTCGAGAATAACTTTCACCCGTGGTTCCAAGCTAGGCAAAGTCGCTAAAAACTCAACTTCTTGATTAGAAAGAATATGCCCTTCAATAATCCACAACACCAGACCCTTTGACTTTGGTGGTAGCTGTTCTAACTGATAGCCGATAATCGGTGGCACATAGTATACCGAACCAACTGCTGCACCAGTACCAGTACTTTTTTTACCCAGGTGAGGAGGTCTGACCCCATGAACTCCTGTAAGATACGCGGCTACATCGCCCAGTCCCCTAGCAGTAATGTGGAGGCTGACGTAACCAGCTGCACGCAGTCGGCGTCGATACCGACCTTCAAAACCTCCTTCCAGAGGTACGTACACACCAAGAGCGCCAAATTTTTCCAGATCGCGAATTAAAGTTTTGCCAGTGGTAATTAGTGCCATAGATTTAATTTCGTCCTATCCCACTTAGATATCTCTATTATTTACTCTTCAACGATAGATTAAGTTAGATAACTAACTTATAAGTTAGATTAGCTCCACCCGCTCTTGCCACCAATCGTCTCTATAATAATCTCGGTTTTCGGCAATTTTAGCCATTAACCAAGAGCCTCTTGAGCCTCATTCCCCTGTCATAGCCAAAAAACAATAGCCAAATCACTAGACAAACATACATAGATGATCTATATTATTAGATTGTGACCAAATTATTAAAATTAGTTCTGCCTCTTATTACCATTCCTCGCTAGTTTTAGCATTCAGGGCTGATAATTTGACTCCAAATGTGATATAATGCATCGGATTGGTCAGAGACTGATAAACTAATAAAACCTTGAGGTCAACTTAGGAGCTTTGAACTAAAAGTCAAAGCCAAGCCTAAGGTAAAAAGTGCGTTCACTCATGCACGACTGAAAAACTAGGCAAAACCTTAAGCAGTGATTTAAGGTTTTTAGTGAAGTAAAAACTGAGCAGTAATGTTTGTTTTATGGCATTGCATCAGTCTCAGTTAAGGGATACTAGGCGGATAGTTCGCTCAAGTCCCACTGCAACCAGAAAGTGCCAGAGCAATTGCTTGGACAAAGCATTGCTGCACAAAGAGCAAAGCTATGAAGCGTTGCAAAATTAATTTCAGAAGTTATGTCTTCCAATTGGAAGAAACTTTTGTTTGTTCTGGTCAACAAAAGAGTGAAAGTAAACGGATTCAGCAAACACTAAGGAAATGCTTGTGGCTGCGGGAAGCGTCCACCTGCGGCAAAATGCCGGAAACAAGGCATTTAAACTAGCGAATTCGAGAATCCGATTTTTAGGTTAGTAAGTAGATAAGGAGAGCCAGTAACTGTGTCTGTAGGCATTCTCGGCACCAAACTGGGCATGACCCAAATATTTGATGAAGCAGGAGTAGCCATTCCTGTGACAATCATTCAAGTGGGACCATGCACCATTACACAAGTAAAAACAAAGCAGACCGACGGTTACTCTGCCATTCAAGTTGGCTATCGTGAAGTGAAGCCAAAGGCTTTAAATAAGCCTTTGCTGGGACATCTTGCCAAATCGTCTGCCCCAGCATTGCGTCACTTACGGGAATATCACGTTGATAATGCTAGTGAGTATTCTTTAGGTCAACAAATTACGGCAGATATTTTTAGTGCAGGTCAAATTGTAGATATAAGTGGTAAAAGTATCGGTCGCGGTTTTGCAGGTAACCAGAAACGAAATAACTTTGGTCGCGGACCCATGTCACATGGTTCCAAAAACCACAGAGCACCCGGTTCCATTGGTGCAGGTACAACACCCGGCCGTGTCTATCCTGGTAAGCGGATGGCAGGACGTTTGGGTGGTAAACGCATCACCATTCGCAAGCTAACTGTAGTACGAGTAGACCCGGAACGTAACTTATTGCTAATTAAGGGAGCCATTCCTGGTAAGCCGGGAGCATTGGTAAATATTCTGCCAACAAAGCAAGTGGGATAGTCATTAATCATTAGTCATTAGTGAGTGGACTTTTGACTCCTGACTTTTGACTCCTGACTTTTGACAAAAGACAAAGGACAAAAGACAAATGACATTTGAGTGTGTAGTCAAAAATTGGCAAGGAGAACAAGTCGGACAAGAAAGCTTCGACTTGCGGGTAGCCAAAGAAGAAACGGCGTCTCATGTTGTGCATAGAGCCTTAGTGAGACAGATGACCAATGCTCGCCAGGGAACTGCCAGTACAAAAACTCGTGCAGAAGTTAGAGGTGGCGGTCGCAAACCGTGGCGGCAAAAAGGTACAGGACGTGCGCGTGCAGGGTCTATTCGTTCACCATTGTGGCGTGGTGGTGGTGTGATCTTTGGACCAAAGCCCAGAGATTATGACCTGAAGATGAACCGCAAAGAGCGGCGGTTAGCATTGCGGACGGCGTTTGCTAGTCGCGTTGACGATTTGATTGTGGTGGAAGAATTTAGCAACGAGTTTCAGCGCCCGAAAACCAAAGAACTGGTACAAGCGATCGCTCGTTGGGGTTCACAACCAGAAAAAAATACACTTTTAATCGTGACTGAACGCGCCGGAAATGTGTATTTGTCAGCCCGCAACATCGCCAAACTAAAGCTAATTGCAGCTGACCAGCTAAACGTTTATGATTTGCTGCACGCTGACAAGATTGTAATTACAGCATCAGCACTCTTAAAAATTCAGGAGGTCTACAGTGCCTAACTTTGACCCCCGTTACCTGCCCGACCTAGTGCGTCGCCCAATTGTCACCGAGAAAGCGACCATTTTGATGGAGCAGAATAAATACACTTTTGAAGTAATTCCCAAAGCAACCAAGCCAGAAATCAAAGCGGCGATCGAAGACTTGTTTAATGTCAAGGTTGTCAAAGTCAATACCTTACAACCACCTCGCAAAAAACGGCGCGTTGGCAAATTTATAGGTTACAAACCCCAATATAAAAAAGCCATTGTCACAGTGGCACCTGGGGACGAAGACAAGATTAGACAAGTTCTATTCCCAGAGGTTTAAAACAATATGGGTACTCGTTCTTATCGCCCTTACACCCCCAGTACTCGCCAAGTTACCATCTCCGACTTTGCGGAAATCACAAAAACCGAGCCGGAAAAATCCCTAACGACACACAAGCATCGAGCTAAAGGTCGGAATAATCAAGGGCGGATAACCAGCCGTCGCCGGGGTGGCGGACACAAACAACTTTATCGGCTCATCGATTTTAAACGGGATAAGCGGAATATTCCGGCTAAAGTCGCAGCGATTGAATACGATCCAAATCGCAACGCCCGAATTGCCCTTTTGTTTTACCAAGACGGCGAGAAGCGCTACATCCTTCAACCGAATGGGTTGAAAGTCGGGACTACAGTTATTGCAGGACCTGATGCTCCCTTTGAAGATGGCAACGCTTTGCCCCTCTCGAATATTCCCTTGGGTACTAGCATTCACAACGTCGAACTCACACCAGGCAAAGGTGGTCAAATCGTTCGTTCCGCTGGTGCTACCGCACAAGTTGTGGCAAAAGAAGGAAATTACGTTACTATCAAACTTCCTTCTGGGGAAGTGCGGATGATTCGCCGCGAGTGCTACGCCACCATCGGACAAGTTGGTAACACCGATGCCAGAAACTTGAGTGCAGGTAAAGCCGGAAGAAACCGCTGGAAAGGTCGCCGTCCCAAGGTAAGAGGTAGCGTCATGAACCCAGTAGACCACCCACACGGCGGTGGTGAAGGTCGGGCACCTATTGGTAGATCCGGTCCGGTGACACCTTGGGGTAAACCTACCTTGGGTATGAAGACACGCAAGCGCAAGAAACCAAGTAGCAAGTTTATTGTGCGTCGTCGTCGTAAATCTTCTAAACGTGGACGTGGCGGACGCGAGTCTTAAGATATCAAGTATGAAGGATGAAGTCAGAAGTGTTATTGATTTTTTATCCTTCATTACTTATTGTTCATCGTTTAACCTTTATCCTTCATCTTTTACTATGGGTCGTTCTCTAAAAAAAGGTCCTTTCGTCGCGGATCATTTACTCAAAAAAATTGAAAAGCTCGACGAAAACAATAGAAAGGAAGTTATTAAAACTTGGTCGAGAGCTTCGACAATTTTGCCTCAAATGGTAGGTCATACCATCGCAGTTCACAACGGTCGCCAACACGTACCAGTTTTTGTCAATGAGCAAATGGTAGGACATAAATTGGGAGAATTTGCCCCGACACGTACATATAGGGGTCATGGGAAAAGTGACAAAAAAGCAGGTAGGTAGTCATTAGTTATTAGTCATTAGTCATGATCTGAAGACTAATGAAAAATGGCAAATGACAAAAATGGAGAAACTTATGGCAACTGATACTACTGAAGTAAAAGCGAGCGCCCGTTTTGTACGCATGTCTGCCTATAAAGTGCGTCGCGTACTCGATCAAATCCGAGGGCGATCGTACCGAGAAGCGCTCATTATCCTAGAATTCATGCCCTATCGCTCCTGCGAACCAGTATTGGGGGTTCTCAGAAGCGCTGCTGCCAATGCTGAGCATAACGCAGGGCTAGACCGCACTCAGTTGGTGATAACTCAAGCATATGCCGATCAAGGTCCAGTGCTAAAACGGTTCCAACCCAGAGCACAAGGTCGAGCTTATCAAATTCGCAAGCCGACGTGTCATATCACAGTAGCCGTTGGTGCTGGTGCAGCCCAATAAACACTCCTGGCAGAAAAATTGCCTACAGTCAGAAATTTTAGAGGAAATTATTTGTGGGACAGAAGATTCATCCAGTTGGCTTTCGGCTGGGTATTACTCATGAGCACCAATCACGTTGGTTTGCGGTTCCTGACCGCTATCCAGAACTTCTTCAAGAAGATTACAAACTGCGTAAATACATAGAACAAAAGCTGGGTAGATACGCACAAAACAACGCCGGTATCTCGGAAGTGCGGATTGAGCGCAAAGCAGACCAAATCGACTTAGAAGTACGCACGGCTCGACCGGGCGTGGTAGTAGGTCGAGGTGGACAAGGTATTGAAGCATTGCGTACCGGACTTCAAGACGTGTTGGGCGGCAATCGCCAAATTCGCATTAATGTAGTTGAAGTACAACGAGTTGATGCAGATGCTTACTTGATTGCTGAATACATCGCTCAACAATTGGAACGCCGCGTTTCTTTCCGGCGGGTTGTGCGTCAAGCGATTCAGCGTGCTCAACGTGCTGGTGTACAGGGCATTAAAGTCCAAGTAGGCGGTCGGCTCAACGGTGCGGAAATTGCCCGGACAGAGTGGACTCGTGAAGGTAGAGTACCTCTACATACCTTACGGGCTGACATTGACTACTCTTACTGCACGGCAAAAACCGTTTACGGCATTCTCGGCATCAAAGTGTGGGTGTTTAAGGGAGAAATTATTCCCGGACAGGAAGAAACTCCAGCCGCACCAACAACTCGCGATCGCACTCCCTCTCGTCGTCAACAACAACGCCGTCGTCAACAATTTGAAGACCGCTCAAATGAAGGATAGTCCATAGTCAAAAGTCTATAGTCACGCATTCCACAGTCCAAGATTTTTTGACCATTGAACGCCAGATTGCTCAAGTCGGCAGAGCCTTCCTGTGCAACTGGCACAAGTTTGACCATTGACCATTGAACGCCAGATTGCTCAAGTCGGCAGAGCCTTCCTGTGCAACTGGCACAAGCTTGACCATTGACTCTTGACAAATCATGTTAAGTCCTAGAAGAACTAAATTCCGCAAACAACAACGCGGACGGATGAGTGGTGTAGCTACCCGTGGTAGCACCCTAAACTTTGGGGATTTTGCCCTCCAAGCACAAGAACCGGCTTGGATTACCTCCCGGCAAATTGAGGCTTCCCGTCGAGCAATGACCCGTTATATCCGCCGGGGTGGTAAAATCTGGATTCGCATTTTCCCAGACAAACCAGTAACAATGCGTCCCGCAGAAACCCGGATGGGTTCCGGTAAAGGTTCGCCTGAATTTTGGGTAGCAGTCGTCAAGCCAGGACGAATTTTATTTGAAATTGCTGGCGTTACTGAAGAAATCGCTCGCGAAGCCATGCGCTTGGCAGCTTTTAAGTTACCAATCAAAACTAAGTTCATTTCACGCTCCGAGTCGGAGCCGCAGGAGTAAGTCATGCCTCTGCCTAACATTTCAGAAGCAAGAGAATTAAGTGACGAAAAACTGTCTGATGAAATTCTTGCTGTTAAAAAGCAACTATTTCAATTGCGTTTGCAAAAAGCAACCAGACAATTAGAAAAACCCCATCAATTCAAACATGCTCGACATCGTTTAGCCCAGTTGCTGACAGTAGAGACAGAGCGCAAACGGGGAGCAAGTGAATTGGTTAAAGAAGAAAAGTAGGAGATTATGGCAGTCAAAGAACGAGTGGGCTTGGTAGTGAGCGACAAAATGCAGAAAACGGTGGTAGTCGCCATTGAAAACCGCGCTCCTCACCCCAAGTACGGCAAAATTGTCGTGAATACCCAGCGCTATAAAGTTCACGATGAAGAAAATAAATGCAAAGTGGGCGATCGCGTTCGCATTCAGGAAACTAGACCCCTGAGTAAAACCAAGCGCTGGCAAGTCACAGAAATCCTCAACACCAAAGCGACAACGTAATAGTTGTTAGTTTTCGCTCCAACGCCCCAAGGAAGAAAAATTGTGATTCAAACCCAGACCTACCTTAATGTCGCAGATAATAGCGGCGCCCGCAAGCTCATGTGCATCCGCGTCTTAGGCGGAGGCGGAGGTAACCGCCGTTATGGCAATGTAGGCGATAAAATTATCGCCGTTGTTAAAGATGCCATTCCTAACATGGCTGTAAAAAAATCTGATGTCGTGGAAGCGGTAATTGTCCGCACCCGGAAAGGCATCAATCGAGACAGCGGTATGAGTATCCGCTTTGACGACAACGCCGCAGTCATCATCAACAAAGATGGTAATCCAAGAGGCACGCGGGTTTTTGGACCAGTTGCACGGGAACTGCGCGATAAAAACTTTACCAAAATTGTTTCTCTGGCTCCGGAGGTGCTGTAATGGCAAAACAGCCGAAACCGAAAGTATTCCACAAAATGCACGTCAAAACTGGCGACACTGTGCAAGTAATTGCAGGTAAAGACAAAGGCAAAATTGGTGAAATAGTCACAGCACTTCCCCAAGTTAGTAAAGTCATTGTCAAAGGTGTCAACATTAAAACTAAGCACGTCAAACCTCAAGCAGAAGGGGAATCAGGGCGCATCGTCACCCAAGAATCACCAATCCATAGTTCTAACGTGATGCTTTATTCCACCAAGCAAAACGTTGCAAGTCGCATCTGCTACACCACTACCCAAGAAGGGAAGAAAGTAAGGATGCTGAAGAAAACAGGTGAAATCATCGACAAATAGTCATTAGCTTTATACAACGGACAAATGACATGCCCTGACAAAGCCCAGGGATAAACAGGACAAAAAACTATGGCGACAACAAGACTCAAAAATTTATACCAAGAGACAATCGTCCCCAAACTGATGAATCAGTTTCAATACACGAACATTCATCAGGTACCGAAGTTACTGAAAATCACAGTGAACCGGGGATTGGGGGAAGCGGCTCAAAATGCCAAATCACTGGAAGCCTCTATCAACGAAATTGGGGTGATCACTGGTCAAAAACCAGTAGTCACGCGGGCGAAAAAGGCGATCGCTGGCTTCAAAATTCGTCAAGGGATGCCAGTTGGCATCATGGTGACACTTAGAGGCGAACGAATGTACGCCTTTATCGACAGATTGATCAGCCTTTCGTTGCCCAGAATTCGAGACTTTCGCGGCATTAGTCCCAAAAGCTTTGATGGTCGGGGAAATTACACTCTCGGCGTAAGAGAACAGATAATTTTTCCAGAAGTCGAATACGACAGCATCGATCAAGTACGTGGTATGGATATTTCCATCATCACAAGTGCGAAAAACGACGAAGAGGGACGCGCCTTACTTAAAGAAATGGGAATGCCCTTTCGCGATCAATAAATTCAGTTATACGAGGAAACGATGGCGGCTAACGACACAGTTGCAGATATGCTAACGCGCATCCGCAATGCTACTATGGCAAGGCATCAAAGTACACAAGTGCCAGCCACAAAAATGACTCGTAGTATTGCCAAAGTGTTGCGGGAAGAAGGCTTTATTGCTGAATATGAAGAAGCCGAAGAAGGAGTAAAGCGTAATCTGGTGATTGCCCTCAAATATAAAGGGAAAAATCGCCAGCCCTTAATCACCGCCTTAAAGCGAGTGAGTAAACCAGGTTTACGCGTTTACTCCAATAAAAAAGAATTACCACGGGTACTAGGCGGTATTGGCATTGCCATTATTTCAACCTCCAGTGGGATAATGACTGATCGCGAAGCGCGACGTCAGAACTTAGGTGGCGAAGTGCTTTGCTACGTTTGGTAGTCATTAGTCAATTGTCCTTAACTAATGACTTTTAAATGAGTGACAAATGACAAAGGATAAAAGTTATGTCTCGAATTGGTAAACGTCCAATTACTGTCCCCGCCAAAGTACAAGTGGCGATTGATGGCACAAAGGTTGTGGTCAAAGGTCCAAAAGGTGAACTTTCTCGTGACCTACCTACCAATGTGACAGTATCTCAAGAAGGGGAAACCTTACAGGTAGACCGTCGCGATGAGTCCCGCTCCTCTAAGCAGCTACACGGCTTGTGCCGTACTTTGGTTGCCAATATGGTTGAAGGAGTTTCTACAGGTTTTCAGCGTCGCTTGGAAATTCAAGGGGTTGGTTACCGCGCACAAGTTCAAGGTCGTAACCTGGTTTTGAATATGGGTTATAGCCATCAAGTGCAAATTGTCCCCCCAGAGGGAATTCAGTTTGCAGTTGAAGGTACCACCAACGTCATTGTCAGCGGCTACGACAAAGAAATAGTAGGCAACACAGCTGCGAAAATTCGCGATGTTCGCCGACCAGAACCTTACAAAGGTAAAGGTATTCGCTACGCAGGTGAAGTGGTCAGACGTAAAGCTGGTAAGACTGGTAAGGGTGGTAAGAAGTAAAAATGAAACTTACTCGCAAAGAATCAAAACAGCGTCGCCATCGACGCGTTCGTGGTAAAGTAAGCGGTTCTGAGGAACGTCCAAGGTTAGCTGTATTTCGCTCTAACGAGCATATTTACGCTCAGGTAATTGATGATACTAAGCATCACACCATAGTGGCAGCTTCGACCGTAGAACCAGATTTGAAATCTAATTTAGCTACAGGCTCTAATCGTGATGCTAGTGTGCAAGTTGGCAAGTTGATTGCCGCGCGATCGCTTGAAAAAGGCATAACCCAAGTAGTCTTTGATCGCGGTGGGAACCTATATCACGGTCGCATTAAAGCACTAGCTGACGCTGCACGGGAAGCAGGCTTAGATTTCTAAAGTGATTAGTCATTAATCATTGGTCATTCGCCATTAGTTAAAGGACTGAGGAATGAGTGACTTTTGACAACTGACAACTAACAACCTACATAGCATTCATTATGGCAACCGAGCGTAAAAACAGAACAAAGCGCGCCAAGAAAGAAGAGACAACCTGGCAAGAGCGGGTCATCCAGATCCGACGAGTTAGTAAGGTCGTCAAAGGCGGTAAAAAACTCAGCTTCAGAGCGATCGTTGTCGTCGGTAACGAACGCGGTCAAGTTGGCGTGGGAGTAGGTAAAGCCTCAGATGTAATTGGTGCCGTCAAAAAAGGCGTAGCTGACGGCAAAAAACATCTGATTGAAGTCCCGATGACTAAATCTAACTCGATTCACCACCCGATTGATGGCACCGGCGGTGGCGCTAAAGTGATGATGCGACCAGCATCTCCAGGAACAGGGGTAATTGCAGGTGGTGCTGTCCGTACCGTATTGGAGTTAGCAGGTGTTCGCAACATCTTAGCCAAGCAACTCGGCTCTAACAATCCGCTCAACAATGCCAGAGCCGCAGTCAACGCTCTATCTACCCTGCGTACCTTCGCCGAAGTCGCCGAAGATAGAGGCATTCCCATTGAGAATCTCTACATTTAACAAGTCAAAAGTCAAGAGTCAAAAGTCAAAAGTCAAAAGTCAAAAGTTTATTGACCATTGACCATTGACCATTGACCATTAACCATTGACCATTGACCATTAACCATTGACTAAATTATGAGACTAAACGATGTTCGTCCTCAAAAAGGCTCTAAAAAACGCAAGAAGCGTGTAGGTCGGGGTATTTCCGCCGGTCAAGGCGCTAGTGCTGGTTTAGGTATGCGCGGTCAAAAATCTCGCTCTGGTAGCAGTACCCGACCTGGTTTTGAAGGTGGTCAACAGCCGTTGTATCGCCGGATTCCCAAGTTAAAAGGCTTTCCAATTATTAATCGTAAAAATTACACTACGATTAATGTAGATAAGCTTGCCTCCCTCCCTGCCAATACAGAAGTTACTTTGGAATCTTTAAAAGCATCAGGTATTATCACTGGTGGCAAAAATCCATTGAAAATTTTGGGCAATGGGGAATTGAACGTTCCGCTTAATGTCAAAGCGGCAGCTTTCTCAGGTCAAGCTCGTAGCAAAATTGAGGCAGCTGGTGGGAGTTGTGAAGTTTTAGGGTGAGCCTCCAGTCCGCGCACCTAAGCGCCAACACCCCCAGCGCCAGGTTCACTATGAAGGTAGCCCTCTATGATTAGTCGAGACAAAGCCCCAACGGCTCAAGAAACTTTTATGCAGATGGCGCAAGCAGCAGGGCTGAGAGGTCGGCTGCTTGTCACCGTCGGTATTTTAATTTTGATTCGCCTGGGCATCTATTTGCCCATACCTGGAATTAATCGCGAGTTGTTTGGTCAAGCTATCCAAAACAACAGCGCTATATTCGGCTTGTTGGATATATTCTCAGGACGCGGACTTTCTACTTTGGGAGTCTTTGCCTTGGGCATCTTGCCTTACATTAACGCCTCGATTATTATCCAATTGCTCACAACTGCGCTTCCAGCTTTAGAAAATTTACAAAAAAATGAAGGTGAAGCTGGACGGCGAAAAATTTCCCAAATTACACGCTATGTATCTTTAGGTTGGGCGATTATTCAAAGTGTCGCGTTTTCTGCATTTTTCCTTCAGCAATTTGCTGTAAATCCAGGGACAGTTTTCGTAGCGGAAACAGCGATCGCTCTCACAGCTGGTTCCATGTTCGTCATGTGGGCATCAGAACTAATCACAGAGCGAGGCATTGGTAACGGAGCATCATTGTTGATTTTTGTCAACATTGTCGCCTCACTACCAAAATCTTTGGGCGATACCATCGACTTGGTGCAAGTCGGCGGTCGGGAAATAGTCGGGCGTGTAATTGTACTAGTTTTGGTGTTCTTGGCAACGATTGTTGGGATTGTCTTTGTTCAAGAAGGAACGCGGCGCATCCCAATTATTTCCGCTCGTCGTCAAGTTGGTCGGCGTGTTTTGGCAGAGCAACGTAGCTATCTACCCCTGCGGCTAAATCAAGGCGGTGTCATGCCGATTATTTTTGCGACTGCCATCTTGAGTTTGCCACTTTTGATTGCTAATTTTAGCAAAAATCCGGACTTGATTAATATTGTTAACACTTATCTGAGTCCTGGTGGTTCTGCGCCTTGGGCATACTCGCTGATTTACCTCGTTTCAATTGTTTTCTTCAGCTACTTCTACTCTTCGTTGATTCTTAACCCAGTAGATGTGGCGCAGAACTTGAAAAAAATGGGTTCTAGCGTTCCTGGCATTCGTCCGGGTAAGGCAACAAGTGAGTATATTGAGCGCGTGACCAATCGACTAACTTTTTTAGGTGCTATCTTTTTGGGCTTGGTTGCGATTATCCCCACCGCTGTAGAAAGTTCTTTAGGTGTGCCAACCTTTAAAGGACTTGGCGCAACTTCGTTGTTAATTCTGGTTGGTGTGGCGATTGAAACAGCTAAACAAGTCCAAACTTACGTCATCTCTCAGCGCTATGAAGGAATGGTGAAATAATAGTGACGCGATTAATCTTCTTGGGACCGCCAGGAGCTGGTAAAGGAACTCAAGCTCATAACTTAGCTTACGACTGCAATATTCCTCATATTTCTACGGGTGATATATTGCGTCAAGCAATGAAAGAGCAAACCGCTTTAGGAATCAAAGCTCAAGGTTATGTTGATAGCGGCGAGTTAGTTCCCGATCAGCTAGTGCAAGAACTAGTGCAGGAGCGCTTAAAACAACCAGATATCAAATCTGGATGGATTTTAGATGGCTTTCCTCGTAAAGTGACGCAAGCAATTTTTTTGCAGGAATTGCTGGAAAAAATGCAGCACACTGGCGAAAAGGTGGTCAATCTCGATGTGCCAGATGATGTCGTGGTAGCACGTTTATTGGCACGAGGACGAAAAGATGATACCGAAGAGGTGATTCGTCGTCGCCTAGAAGTTTACCGCAGTGAAACTGCACCCTTGATTGATTATTACGGCTCGAAGCAACAACTCGTCACTGTCAATGGTAATCAGTCCCAAGAAGAAGTCACTGATGAACTTAAGAAGGTAATCGCTTTGTAGTTTCACTTTTAGGAGCAAGAGGGAAAAAAGTCAACTCAAAATCAGGCTTGTTCCCTCTCATACTACGTTTTGAACAGGATAAATAGAAAATTTCGCTAAAATATATTAAGACACTGTTGATATAATCGCTCCTATTGTGTTGAGTTGCACATAAAAGTGCGGCAACTCAATAGGACACTGTTGAATTGAGGAAAAAACAAATTGTCTAAGCAAGATTTAATTGAAATGGAAGGCACTGTCACAGAGTCCCTACCAAATGCGATGTTTCGCGTAGACCTGGACAATGGCTTTAACGTTTTGGCACACATCTCCGGTAAGATTCGCCGGAACTATATCAAAATTCTACCTGGCGATCGCGTCAAAGTGGAGTTGACTCCCTACGACCTGACAAAGGGTAGAATCACTTATCGACTGCGGAAAAAGTAAGTATATGTAGACAATTTTACCATAAAACCACCAGCTTGGGTGTTACTCAGAAATTTAACTGACTAAATTACCAAAAAATGATATAATTTACTATTTGGAGTCAAAAAAAAGGGCATGAAAGTCAGAGCTTCAGTGAAGAAAATTTGTGAAAAGTGTAACGTCATCAAGCGTCGCGGTCGCGTCATGGTGATTTGTGTGAATCCCAAACACAAGCAACGTCAGGGATAGCATAAATACTGCTACCCAAGCG
The DNA here is from genome assembly GCA_964245695.1 of uncultured bacterium. Lineage (GTDB taxonomy): Bacteria > Cyanobacteriota > Cyanobacteriia > Cyanobacteriales > Nostocaceae > Hassallia. The sequence continues at coordinate 37,470 of CAXTNZ010000010.1, forward strand.
GCATGAGGTGAATTACAAAAATCACCACGAAAACAGAGTAACAGAAAAAAGCGAGAACAATAGGGAGACAACAAATGGCACGTATTGCCGGAGTAGACCTGCCACGCGACAAACGTGTAGAAATTGGTCTAACTTACATCTACGGAATTGGGTTATCCAGATCGAAAGAAATCTTAGGTAATACTGGTGTAAATCCAGATATACGTGTTAAAGACTTAAGTGATGCCGATGTCGCAGCGCTACGGGGAATCATCGAGAGTGACTATCAAGTAGAAGGAGACTTGCGGCGTTTGGAGGGGCTGAACATCAAGCGCCTCATTGACATTGGCACCTACAGGGGTCGTCGTCATCGCATGGGCTTACCAGTCAGAGGACAGAGAACTCGTACCAACGCCAGAACCCGTCGAGGGAGACGGCAGACAGTGGCGGGCAAGAAGAAAGCACCGGGCAAATAAATTTTCAACTTTGTTCGCTTACAGCAACTATTACCTTAATTCATCTACACCGATATTATGGCGAGACAACCAAATAAAAAAAGTGGAAGCAAAAAGCAAAAACGCAACGTCCCAAACGGAATGGCTTACATCCAGTCTACTTTCAACAATAGCATTGTCACCATTACCGATCAAAACGGAGATGTGATTTCTTGGGCAAGCGCTGGATCTAGCGGTTTCAAAGGAGCAAAAAAGGGAACTCCCTTTGCAGCACAGACCGCTGCCGAAAGTGCAGCACGTCGAGCAATGGACTCGGGAATGCGTCAAATTGAGGTAATGGTCAGTGGTCCAGGAGCTGGTAGAGAAACCGCGATCCGGGCACTCCAAGGAGCCGGACTGGAAATCACCCTGATTCGGGATATTACCCCAATTCCTCACAATGGTTGCCGACCGCCGAAGCGCCGTCGAGTTTAGAGACTCTTAGTTGGGCGGTAAGGGCAAGAAGTTTGAGCTTACCAGAAGTCACCCACTTCCGGGTGAAGTCTAGAGAATTTGGGAAAGCTGACGTGCTTTTGGATGCTGAAGCAACTCCTAGAAGAGAGCCTCAAAACTTCGGAAAAACCCTAAATATTAATAGCGTCCGCAGGCTATCTAGAGACTTCAAATACCACCATTGGCTGGCAAGCTTTGAATGACCTGGAAGCTCTAAGGGCATTAAGTTCATAAAGCGAGGCAATTGATTTGCCCTTTCTTGCAGCACCTTAAAAGAAGGGAGGCTACTCCGTGGCGCAGTTTCAAATTGAATGTGTAGAGTCCAATACTGAGGAAAGTCGGAACCATTACAGCAAATTTGTCTTGGAACCTCTGGAACGCGGTCAAGGAACGACAGTTGGCAACGCCCTGAGACGGGTTTTACTGTCTAATTTAGAGGGTACAGCGGTAACCGCAGTGCGGATTGCAGGCGTTTCACACGAGTTTGCCACAGTTCCGGGCGTGCGGGAAGACGTACTGGAAATCCTCATGAAAATGAAGGAAGTTATCCTGAAAAACTATTCTTCTCAACCCCAGATTGGTCGGTTACTTGTTACAGGTCCTGCAACAATCACTGCGGCACATTTTGATTTGCCTTCAGAAGTAGAAGTAATCGATCAAACCCAGTATGTAGCTACCATAGCTGAGGGAGCAAAGCTGGAAATGGAGTTCCGCATTGAGAAAGGCAAAGGGTATCGCACCGTAGAGCGAGGACGTGAGGAAGCCACATCTTTGGATTTTCTCCAAATCGACTCGGTGTTTATGCCAGTGCGGAAAGTTAACTATAGCGTCGAGGAAACTCGTGGGGAAAACTCCATACCAAAAGACCGACTACTGTTGGAAGTTTGGACAAATGGCAGTATCTCACCTCAAGAAGCACTTTCCTCTGCCGCTACTATTCTGGTAGATTTATTCAACCCGTTGAAAGATATCTCGATCGACACACCAGGTCCAGACTCGGATATCCCAGACGATCCAACTGCCCAGATTCCCATCGAAGAGTTGCAACTTTCTGTGCGAGCCTATAACTGTCTCAAACGAGCACAAGTTAACTCTGTGGCAGATTTGTTGGATTTCACCCAAGAAGACCTGTTAGAAATTAAAAACTTTGGTCAGAAGTCAGCGGAAGAGGTAGTTGAAGCTTTGCAGCGACGCTTAGGAATTACTCTGCCGCCGGAAAGAGGTACCAAACACAGTTAAGTGAAAACCGTTCGTAATTGATAGTGCATAATTATGCGTCACCGTTGTCGCGTCAAAAAACTCAGTAAACCAGCCGACCAGCGCCGTGCCTTGTTGCGAGCGCTCACCACCGAGCTAGTCCGTCATGGTCGGATCACCACCACTTTAATTCGAGCTAAGGTTTTGCGAAGCGAAGTGGATAAAATGATTACTCTAGCCAAAAATGGCTCCTTAGCAGCACGTCGGCAAGCTCTTGGCTATATCTACGACAAGCAACTAGTTCATGCTCTGTTTGAGCAAGCTCCCACCCGCTATGCAAATCGCTCTGGTGGTTATACCCGCATTTTGCATACCGTCCCTCGTCGGGGTGACAATGCGGAAATGGCAATAATTGAACTAGTTTGAGTCATTAGTCATTAGTCATTAGTCAAGAATCTTGAACAATTGACTTTTGACAAATGACAAAATCCCTATGTTAGAAAGCCACCAGCCTACACCGACTTATAGAGTAGCCCTAGTAATTCAATACCTGGGCACTCATTTTCATGGGTGGCAACGGCAACTGCAACAGCGCACCGTGCAGGAAGAGATAGAAAAAGCTATCTCAGTGATACTGGGGTATAGTGTGACACTACACGGCGCGGGGCGAACCGATGCCGGAGTTCACGCGGCTGCTCAAGTAGCCCATTTTGATGCCACAGGTAGAATCCCAGGAGAAAAGTGGGCAACAATTCTTAATAGCTATCTGCCCAAAGATATATTGATTCGGGCTTCGGCTGGTGTGAGTAACAGTTGGCACGCTCGCTTTAGTGCAGCTTATCGACGGTATCGCTACACGCTTTACACCGAAGAGCGACAGAACTTGTTCGTTAGACCGTTTAGTTGGCATTATTATTATGCACCCCTGGATGAAGCTTTAATTCAGGCTGCCCTCAAACCCTTGATGGGAAAGCACCATTTAGCTGCTTTTCACCGTGCGGGTTCAAAGCGCAAGCATTCCTGGGTAGAAGTGCAAGCAGCAGAATGTTATCGTACAGGATCATTTCTTCATATTGAAATTCAGGCAGATGGATTTTTGTATGGCATGGTGCGGCTGTTAGTAGGGATGCTGGTGGAAGTAGGTTCACAAGAGCGATCGCTTTCTAACTTTACAGAAATCTGGACATATCAACACCGGGAAAAAGTAAAATATGCTGCACCCGCTCAAGGATTATGCTTGTTGCGAGTCGGCTATCCAGATTTTCCCTTTCCCAAAGAAGTTTGGTACGACACCTTACCAAAATTCGTCATTAGTCATTAGTTATTAGTAATGATTAATGACTCTTGACTAATGACTCTTGACTTTTGACAAAGGACACATGACAAATGACAACAAACAAAACATACCTTCCTCCTCAAGAATCCCTTGAGCGTGAGTGGTACGTAGTAGACGCCACCGACAAACGCCTGGGTCGCCTCGCTAGCGAAATCGCCATGATTTTGCGAGGGAAAAATAAACCGGAATATACCCCTCACATGGACACAGGCGGCTTCGTAATTGTCGTCAATGCAGAAAAAGTAGCAATCACAGGCAAAAAGCGTACCCAAAAGGTCTACCGTCGCCACTCCGGTCGTCCCGGTGGTATGAAGACGGAAACCTTCGCTAAGCTGCAAGCCCGCCTACCAGAACGGATTATAGAACACGCCGTCAAAGGTATGCTACCTAAAAATAGCCTTGGGAAGCAGTTATTTACCAAACTGAAAGTTTACGCAGGTGGCGATCATCCCCACGCAGCGCAAAAACCTACAGAACTAAACATTAATACAATTCCTGGAGCAGAAAATTAATGCAAGCAGCAGACACCAACAGCGGTCGCGCCGTGTACTGGGGTACTGGTCGCCGTAAGTGCTCAGTAGCACGAGTACGCCTGGTTCCAGGTAGCGGACAATTCACAGTGAATGGCAAACCTGGAGATTTGTACTTCCAATTCAACGCCAACTACCTGGGAGTTATCAAAGCACCCCTAGAAACTCTGGGACTGGAAAACGAATATGACATTTTGGTGAAAGCTGAAGGCGGCGGCTTGACTGGACAGGCGGATTCCGTTCGCTTGGGAGTAGCCCGTGCGCTGTGTCAGTTAGACCCAGAAAACCGCCCACCTTTGAAAACCGAAGGCTACCTCACCCGCGATCCACGGGCGAAAGAGCGGAAAAAATACGGTTTGCACAAAGCCCGCAAAGCACCTCAGTACTCCAAAAGATAAGCGACTGGATATTAGGGATTGGGAAAAGTATCTTTGGTATCTCTTTCCCAGTCCCCAGTACCCAGTCCCCAGTACCCAGTCCCCAGTTATAATTTATATAGATTCACCACGAAAGGAAAATGGCTAAACCAGAGATTCATCCCCAGTGGTATCCAGAAGCTAAAGTTTACTGCAACGGTCAAGTTGTGATGACCATTGGCTCTACCAAGCCAGAACTGCACGTAGATGTTTGGTCTGGAAACCACCCATTCTATACCGGCACCCAGAAGATGATTGACACCGAAGGTCGAGTTGAGCGCTTCCTTCGTAAGTACGGTATGTCATCGTCAGGCGAACAAGGCGCAGGCGGCAAAACCAAAAAGTAGCGGGTTGGCTTGGGCAGTGTTAACGACGACCCTGTACTTTTCGGGGTCGATTGTCTTTTTTCCTGAGCCAATTTGTTATTTAAAGGAGCGCGAACACTCGTCATGGCTGAATCATACCTGCTGGATAAATTAAAATCCGTTGAACAAACCTTTGATCAATTAACCCGTCGCCTTGGCGATCCGGATACTGCCAAAAATCCGGATGAGTATCAAACAATCGCCAAGTCACGCTCTTCTTTAGAAGAGGTGGTAAATACTTATGAAATTTGGAAAGCTGCTACTGAAGACTTGACAGGAGCGCGTCAGGTTTTAAAAGAATCAAACAGCGATCCAGAATTGCATGAAATGGCTGCACTGGAAGTCGCAGAACTTGAGCAGAAAATAGAATATTTAGAAACTCGCCTGAAGGTATTGCTGTTACCCCGCGACCCGAATGATGATAAAAACATCATGTTGGAAATTCGCGCCGGTACTGGTGGCGATGAGGCAAGTATCTGGGCTGGGGATTTGCTGCGGATGTATTCCCGCTATGCTGATAGTCAGGGTTGGAGAGTGAAGCTGGTAAGCGAGTCTCTAGGTGAGATGGGCGGCTTCAAAGAAGTGATTCTCGAAATTCAGGGTGATAGCGTTTACAGCAAGCTGAAGTTTGAAGCTGGAGTGCATCGCGTGCAGCGTGTGCCAGCAACTGAAGCAGGGGGACGAGTTCACACCTCGACAGCGACTGTGGCGATTATGCCAGAGGTGGATGATGTGGAAATTCACATCGACCCAAAGGACATTGAAATGACCACGGCTAGGTCTGGCGGTGCTGGAGGGCAAAACGTCAACAAGGTGGAAACAGCAGCTGACTTGATGCACAAACCCACCGGAATTCGCATTTTCTGTACGGAAGAACGCAGCCAGTTACAAAACAAAGAACGGGCGATGCAAATTCTGCGAGCGAAGCTTTATGAAATGAAGTTGCGCGAACAACAAGAAGAAGTAACTTCGATGAGGCGATCGCAAGTTGGTACAGGTTCGCGTTCTGAAAAGATTCGCACCTACAACTACAAAGATAACCGCGCCACCGACCACCGTCTTGGTCAAAACTATTCGCTAAACCCCGTCTTGGAAGGCGATTTAGAGCCACTGATTCAATCTTGTATTTCTCAAGACCAGCAGGAACGGTTAGCGGAACTCGCCACTTCCGGGGCTAGTAATTAATGGGGAGTTAGGAGTTAGGAGTTACTAATTCTTAACTTTCGTAAAGACGTTCCGCCGGAACGTCTCTAACTAACTATCTGTAAAAAGCGCTTGTGGTGATGTTGCTTTCAAGACACACAAGCGGTTTTCTAATGCGGTGTCAAGTGCATCTTCGATTTCTCGGAAATAATTGTAATAAGCGAATTCATACCGCATGATGCGATGTAATTTTGCCCATTCCTTCACTGTAGGTCAGGTATAAATTAGCTTTTTTACTTCATTTTGCCAACGCGCAAAAATTCGGTAGCTGAAAAAGCTGCTGCATACACCACCTTGCTCATTCCAATAAGAAATACACACTTGATGCTTCAGGCGGCGGATTTTCTTGATTTTCTGGACACGCTCACCTTGGACTATAAGTGCTTCTTTCGCTTCAGGGTCAGAAATGTGCCACAATTGTGGTTTAATTTTATTAGCGGCTATTAAACTTTGACCTTGGCGGCGATATTGTGTTTTCTTGCGTGTCCGACTAACCATGATGCACCCCCGTCTGAGCAAACCAAGTTTTTCCCGCTCTTTGACTGCCCGGTTATCAGTCTTTTAAACGATTGCTAAAGTTGCCGTATTGCAACATAAGATATAGAGTACTGCTAAAAGACAAGCCTGTCAATATAAAAGTAAACTTGTAATATTGCAACTAAACTTGTAAATAAAGTTGACTAGCTATAAAAGCAGTGAACATCGAAAGTAGACAAAAACTGATTGAAATTATCAAACTAGCTCGTGGTTCAACGAGTCAGCGAGCTTTTGGCAAGCTTTTGGGAGTTTCTGCTACTGCTGTTCAAATGTGGGAAAAGGGCGTGAAGGTGCCAGATACTGAAAATCTGGCTCAGATAGCAACTCGCGCAGGCTATACCTTGGAAGAGTTACTCTGCTGTTTAGAAGGTAAAGCAGTACCAGAAACCTCTGATTTGACTGTGATTTTAAGACAAATTAATCATATGCCTTTGTCTCAAGTGGCTCAGATAGTTCAAGCTGCTGCTGCGAGATTGGCTGCTGTGGCTGAGTCTGCAAGTGATGAAGTCAAAGCTAGTTGAATTTTGAGCCTTGGAGCGATCGCCCATCTTAATACAACCACAAATATTCTGCCCAACACAATCGCGAAGGGTGCGGCTTCCAGCCTGAGGGAGTGCAAATTTCCTAAATATAAAATACCATTTTGATTGATGAATTTATCACAAAGGAATAGTTGAAAATACTGATTATTCCCCAACCCTCAAAAATCCAAAATGGTAGCAACCACTGAAAGTCTCGACAAGTTTGTTAATTTTTGTAAGCAACACATCAAAGGCGAAGAAAGAAAAGAAGCGCAAACGTTTCTAGATCAGTTTTTTCGAGCGTTTGGACATGAGGGAGCGCTAGAAGCGGGAGCGAGTTACGAAGAGGCAATAAAAAAAGGCAGCAAGAAGGGTAAAACCGACTTTGCTGATTTGGTGTGGAAACCCCGCGTATTGATTGAGATGAAAAAGCGCGGGGAACATTTAAGTAAGCATTATTCTCAAGCGTTTGATTATTGGACGCGGTTGATTCCAAATCGCCCGCGTTATGTGTTGTTGTGCAATTTTGACGAATTCTGGATTTTTGACTTTGATATCCAACTAGATACACCTGTAGACGTAATTCCCCTAGAGCAACTGCCAGAAAGGGCAGGAGCCTTTGCGTTTATGGAATTAGGGGGAAAAACTCTTGTATTTAGAAATAATCAGGTTGTGGTGACAGAACGCGCCGCACGCCGCATGGGAGAATTACTGCTGGAGTTGGAAAAGCGCAAAATTGAGAAGTTGACAGCGCAGCGGTTTATTTTGCAATGTGTGCTAGCGATGTTTGCTGAAGATAGACAATTATTACCCCGCGATATGTTTATTTCCTGCGTTCAGGATTGCATGAAAGTGGCAAGTTCTTACGATGTTTTGGATAGTTTATTTCGGGAAATGAATCAGCCAGGAATTACGCCAGCGGGACGTTATCAAGGTGTAGATTACTTTAACGGCGGTTTATTTTCGCTGATTCATGGAATTGATTTGACGCGGGAAAAATTGAATTTTTTGGATGTATCAGCGCGGGAAGATTGGAGTAAAGTACGTCCGGCAATTTTTGGGAATTTATTTGAAGGGACGGTTGATAAAAAAGAGCGTCATGCACGCGGAATTCATTTTACCTCAGAAGCGGACATTATGAAAATTGTTCGCCCGACTATTAGTAGATATTGGGAAGAAAGAATTGAAGCTGCTACGACTATAGGTGAACTTTCGGCTTTGCAATTAGAATTACAAAGCTATCGGGTGTTATATCCAGCTTGTGGTTCGGGTAATTTTCTCTACATGGCATATCAAGAATTAAAGCGAATTGAGATGCTTTTGTTAGATAAGATTGCCCAGCGTCGTAAGTCGGCTAATGAGCAAATGCAAATGGGTTTTGTAACACCAAAACAATTTTATGGGATGGATACAAATCCCTTGGCGGTGGAGTTAGCGCGGGTGACTTTGATGATTGCGCGGAAGATTGCAATTGATAATTTGAAGTTGACTGAACCGGCTTTGCCTTTGGATACTTTGGATAATAATATTGTTTGTCAAGATGCGCTTTTTAGTGAATGGCAGAAAGCAGATGTAATTATTGGTAATCCACCTTTTTTGGGTGGAATAAATTTAAGAAGAGACTTGGGAAATGAATACACAGAAAAATTATATCAACAATTTCCTGATGTAAAAGGTCAAGCTGATTTGTGTATATTTTGGTTTAGAAAAGCATCTGATAATTTAAACAAAAGTGGTAGATCTGGTTTAGTAGGTACTAATTCTATAACTCAAATAGCGGGTAAAAAAGCAAGTCTAGATTATATAGTCAGTCAGGGTGGATTTATTCATAATGCTATTTCTACACAAGAATGGTCTGGTGATGCGGCTGTTCATGTAAGTATAGTTAATTGGGCAAAGGAGAAATCTAAAAAATATTTTTTAGATGATCGAGAAGTCAGTTTTATATCTGCTTCTCTGAAAAATGAAATATCTGTTTCTTCTGCCAAAAGATTAGGGGCAAATAAAAACTTTTCATTCCAGTCTTGTGAATTACATAATAAAGGTTTTGTTATTTCTGAAGAAGAAGCCAAAGAATGGATAAATGCCAATCCGAAAAATAAAGATGTTTTGAAACCAATGCTCGATGGTAAAAGTTTAATAAACCCCTTCCAAAAATTAGACTGGGTTATTGATTTTAATAATATGTCTATAGAAGAGGCAGCAGAGTACGAAAAACCATTTCATAGGGTAAAAGATCAAGTCAAACCAGAAAGGGATAAAAATAGACGTGACTCTAGGAGAATAAATTGGTGGAAGTTTGGAGAGAATGCATCAAAAATGAGGAGGACAATTAATTCTTTATCATTGTATTTTGCTGTACCTAATACCAATTCTTTATGAAGCTGCGCTAAATAAAGCTTCAAGAATAAAGTCGTAAGAGGTGAGAGAAACAATCATCTCTGGTGTAATATTTTCCAGCACGTTAGCTAATTTATGAAGCAGTTGGGTAAGAGTTTTGCAATTTTCCCACTGAAGTTTGCCTTTCAAGAATTCCCAAAACCTCTCAATTGGGTTGAATTCTGGAGAGTGAGGTGGTTGGAAAATCGGTATAATAATATTTTCTGGGCAGTCTAGAGTTTTAATTGTATGAAACGAGCCTTGGTCAAATTGAATAACTGCAACATCGTCACCAAGTTCTGCTGACAACAACTCTAAAAACCTCTGAAAACAGTCGCCATCAAGGTGAGAAAACTCATAAAAAAAACTGTATCCACTTAGAGGCTCCACGACACCGTACAAGTAAAAATTATCGCGTTGCCACTGACTTAAACCTGTGGGTTTTATCCCAGGAGCGGTAATTAAACGTCCCGCAATCGTCTTTAA